>JAIOQI010000001.1 GCA_021413445.1 Alphaproteobacteria bacterium
CATATTGATAAATAAAGTTATTATTAAATATCTTTCTGCCCTTTTCACGTCCCCAGAGGTGCGTTAAAACAAGAGGATGTTTTTCAGGATTCGCACAAAGGTATAGAATCGCTATGTTGAACCAGAAAACTAAAATTGCGCCTTCAACCTTCGCCAATATTGATGAACTTTGCGCAAAATTCGTCAACCGCCAGGCAAAGATCGGCGTGATCGGCCTTGGTTATGTGGGTCTGCCGCTCGCCTGCGCCATTTGCGGCAAGGATTTCGAGGTCACCGGCTTTGATATAGACTCCGGCAAAATTGAAAAATTGAACCGTGGCGAATCTTACATCGGAAATATCCATAACGACAAAATAAGCGGTTTTGTCAAAAGTAAAAAGTTTTTGCCGACCAGCGAGTTTGACCTGCTGGCCGGGATGGATGCCATTATCATGTGCGTGCCCACGCCTCTGGATAAGAACCGTGAGCCGGATATGAGCTATATCGTGGCAACCGCCCAGTCGGTTGCGACGCGGCTGCGGCGCGGCCAGCTGGTGGTGCTGGTATCGACGACCTATCCCGGCACCACCCGGGATCTGGTGCGGCCCATTCTTGAAGAGGCCTCCGGCCTGAAGTCCGGCATTGATTTCTTCCTCGCCTTTTCCCCGGAGCGCGAAGATCCCGGCAACGCCCAGTATCATACTTCAAATACGCCGAAAGTGGTCGGCGGCATCGGCGCGGAGGCGCTGCAGCTGGCGCAGACCATGTATAACCAGTTTCTGGCCCAGACGGTGGCGGTGTCTTCCGCCGAGACGGCGGAGGCGGTGAAGCTGACGGAAAATATTTTCCGCTCGGTCAATATCGCTCTCGTTAATGAGTTGAAGGTCATTTATGACGCGATGGGCATTGATATTTGGGAAGTGATCGAGGCGGCAAAAACCAAGCCGTTCGGTTATATGCCGTTTTATCCGGGCCCCGGCTTAGGGGGGCATTGTATTCCGATCGACCCTTTTTATCTTACCTGGAAAGCGCGCGAATTCAACATCACCACGCGTTTTATCGAGCTGGCCGGCGAGATCAACATCGCCATGCCGTCTTATGTCGTGAATAAATTGTCTGAAGCGCTGGACGAACGGTTTGCCAAATCGCTGAACGGGGCGCGTATTCTGGTCATCGGCATGGCCTATAAGAAAAATGTCGCTGATATCCGCGAAAGCCCGGCCTTTGCGGTGATGAAGCTGTTGAAGCACCGCCGGGCCGAGGTGGTTTTTCATGATCCTCATGTCGCGGTCATCCCGCCGACCCGCGAACACGCGGAGTTTACCGGAATGGCCTCTGCGGCGCTGACGCCGGAGCTGCTGCAGGCGCAGGACGCGGTGATGATCGTCACCAATCACGACAGCATCGATTATGGCATGATCGCAAAGCATGCGCGGCTGGTCGTCGATACGCGGAATGCCCTCTCTGGAATATCCTCCCGCGGGAATATTGTTAAGGCCTGAGCTTTTATATTGTTCCAGGCTTTCATTTTTCTTCCGGCTTGGTTAAACTGGTTTTCGGGGAAACAGGCGGGGGTGTCATGTCCTGGGATAGGAACGAACCAGCGGAATTTATCGGCGCTTCGGCAAAACTTGCAGCGGCGGCAAGGATGCGGCAAGCCGCCCTTGCGGAGGAAGGCGCTGTTCAACCCGGGCAGGCCAGCCAGCTGATCCCCGTCACGATTATTTTTGTTTTTGCGGCAGGGCTTGCGATGCTGCTGCCGGACGGGTTTTTATCAAAGTTTTTCGGCGGCGCCACCGGGATCGGCATCCTGGATCAGGCTTTAACCGGGGGGGCCGCCCCGAAAATAGCCGGCGATGCGGACTTGGGCCGCTTGATTTCCATTCTTGTCCGGGGGCTGATGTTGTTTTTGGCGGCGGGCGCGGCGCCCTTTTTGGCCTCGGTGGCGGTCCGGGCGGCGGGAAAAAACCGCGTGAATCCTTTTGTGGCCTGCTGGGCGATGCTGATCGCCCTGCCGTTATTCTATTTACTGTGGGGTAGTTTTTAATGGATAAGCCGTTATGGATGTGGGCTGTTTTCCTGGGCGTCGTCGCCGCCCTGCTGATCCTGGACCTGGGGGTGCTCCACAAAAAGGATCATGCCATCGGCATCCGCGAAAGCCTGAAATATAGCGCCTGGTACGTTTTCATCGGGCTGTCGTTCGGGGGGTGGGTCTGGTACACGCTGGGCCAGGCCAGCGCCCAGCTGTACTGGACGGGATATATCGTCGAAAAAACCCTGTCGATCGATAATATTTTCGTGATTTCCCTGGTGTTTATATTTTTTGCCGTGCCGCGCATCTATCAGCATCGCGTGTTGTTCTGGGGTATTCTCGGCGTCATCGTGCTGCGCGGGCTGATGATCGGCATCGGCGCCGAGCTGGTCTCGCGTTTCCACTGGGTGCTGTATCTTTTTGCGGCTTTCCTTATTTTTACCGGCATCAAAATGCTGTTTTCCTCGGATGAGGACCATCCGGATATCGCAAAAAACCCGGTGGTGCGGCTTGCGAAAAGGCACATGCCCATCACCACAGAGCTGCACGGGCATAAGTTTGCGCTCATCATGAATAACAAGATATGGTTTACGCCGCTGCTGCTGACGCTGATGGTTGTCGAATGCGTCGATATTGTTTTTGCCGTCGATAGCGTTCCCGCCATCCTGGCGCTGACGACCGACACCTATATTGTCTATACCAGCAATATTTTTGCGATCTTGGGCTTAAGGGCGCTTTATTTTGCGCTGGACGCCATATTGCACCGCTTTAAGTATCTCAAATATGCGCTGGCCGTCGTCCTGGTCTTTATCGGCAGCAAGATCTTTATTATCGATATCCTGGATCTTGAAAAATTCCCGCCCGCCTTGTCGCTGGGCATCGTTGTGGCGATTCTGGCTTCCGGGATTTTGTACTCCCTCCGCAAGACTCACGGCCATGTCGTCGCCGATAAGTAGAGGGTTTATTCATAAACATTGAAATTAAAAAACAAGGATATGGAAAAACACAAAACGTAACACATTGTTTTATAGGTGAATTTTTATCAAACAGGTATTATGTTTTTTAACTTTACGTCTTTGCCGCCTTCGGTTATGCTCAGCGCACCATCAATATAACCCCCAAGAGCGAGGCCAATTATGACCGAATCCAAGAAAGTTGTTATTGCAGGATATGTGCGTTCCCCCTTCACCCCTGCCGGCAAAGGCGAACTGAAGGACGTCCGTGCCGACGAACTGGTCGCGCAGACGGTCAACGGCCTTTTGAAACAGACCGGCGTCAACCCGGCACTGATTGAAGATTTGAAGCTGGGCTGCGCTTTCCCGGAAGGCGAACAGGGGCTCAATATGGCGCGCCATGCCGTGCTTCTGGCCGGCTTGCCGCAGGACATCCCCGCCATCACCATTAACCGTTTCTGCGGTTCCTCGATGCAGGCCATCCATGATGCGGCGGGGACGATTGCCGCGGGCATGGCGGACGCGATTATCGCCGCTGGCGTTGAATCGATGAGCCGTGTGCCGATGGGCGGCTTCAACGCCCAGCCAAACCCCCAGCTGTATAAAGATTACCCCGCCGCTTACATGGGCATGGGCGAAACCGCAGAGAACGTCGCTGACCGCTTTAAGGTCAGCCGCGAGGAGCAGGACAAGTTTGCCCTCTCCTCCCAATTCAAGGCGGCGGCCGCCAAGAAAGACGGCAAGTTCAAAGAAGAGATTGTGCCGATCGTTAAAAACAACGGCAAGGTCGTTTCGGAAGACGGCTGCCTGCGCGAAGATACCACGCTTGATGGCCTGGCTAAGCTGAAACCGGCTTTCAAGAGCGGCGGTTCTGTAACGGCAGGCACATCTTCTCCGGTGACGGACGGCGCTTCGGCGGTTCTCGTCTGCTCCGAAGAATTCGCCCTCAAGAACGGCCTCACGATCCTGGCCGAGATCAAATCCTTCGCGGTTTCCGGCCTCGACCCCGAAATCATGGGCATGGGCCCCGTCAGCGCAACCAAGAAGGCGCTGGATAAGGCCGGCCTGAAAATCGAGGACATCTCGATTGCCGAACTGAACGAGGCTTTCGCCTCGCAGTCGGTTGCCTGCATGAAAGAGCTGGGTCTCGATCCGGAAAAAGTGAACCTGCAGGGCGGCGCGATCGCGCTTGGCCACCCACTCGGCGCTTCCGGCGCCCGCATCACCGGCGAAGCGGCCAAGCTGCTGCACGACAAGGGCGGCGAATACGCGCTGGCCACGATGTGCATCGGCGGCGGCCAGGGCATCGCGACCATCCTGAAAAAACACACTTCTCCGAAACCTTAATTCTCAAGGAGCCCAGATCATGGCGATTAAAAAAGTAGCAGTCATCGGCGCAGGCGTGATGGGGGCGGGCATTGCCGCCCAATTGGCGAACGCCGGCCTTGAAGTCGAACTTCTCGACCGCATCGACCCCAAAAACCCCGAAGACCGCACCAGCATTGCCAAGGGCGCCATCGAAAAGCTGGTCAAGACCAACCCGGCGCCGCTGATGCACAAGAAGAACGCCAGGAAAATACGTCCCGGCAACACCGACGACGATATGGGGCGCATCAAGGACTGCGACCTTATCATCGAGGTGGTCTTCGAGAATCCTAAAGTAAAGTCCGACATCTTCAAGAAGATCGACGCCAACCGCAAGCCGGGCGCGATCGTCGCTTCCAATACCTCCACCATCCCGCTCAAGGACCTGATCGCGGATCAGTCCGATGCGCTGAAGAAGGACTTTGTCATTACCCACTTCTTCAACCCGCCGCGCTATATGCAGCTGCTGGAGCTGATTACATCGGAGCACAACAGCCCCGAGACAGTCGCCGAGCTCACCCGTTTCATGGACGAGAAGATGGGCAAGACCGTGATCCGCTGCAACGATACGCCGGGCTTCATCGGCAACCGCATCGGCACCTATTGGCTGCAGACTGCCGTTAACGAGGCCTTTTCCCGCAATCTCACCGTGGAAGAAGTGGACGCCGTTTACGGCAAGCCGATGGGCGTGCCCAAGTCCGGCATTTTCGACCTGATCGATGTTGTCGGCGTCAACCTGATGCCCGACATCAGCAAAAGCCTGGTGGCCAAGCTGCCTGCGGACGACGCTTACGTCCTGGGCAACAAGAACTACCCCCTGATCGATAAAATGATTGTCGATGGCTACACCGGCCGCAAGGGCAAGGGCGGCTTCTACCGCCTGAATGACAAGCGCGAGAAGCTGGCTATCGACCTCAACACCGGCGCCGAGCGCCCGGCCGTGAAGGTCAAGCCCGCCGGATCCCTGATCAGCAAGATCACTGGCCTGTTCAAAAAGAAAAAGAACGGTGCGGCCGTGCTCGAACTCGGCATCCTTAATGCCGCCAAGAAGGACGGCCTGCGCGGCGTCTTCGATTACGGCGACAAGTACGGCGATTACGCCTGGACCGTTTTCAAGAAGACGGTTTGCTACGCCGCCGAGCACGCCCATGAAATCTCCGCTGACGCCAGCGCTGTCGATGCGGCGATGAAACTGGGTTACAAGTGGGAAAAAGGCCCGTTTGAAATGCTGGATGCCATCGGCGTTGATTATTTCATCAAGCGCCTGAAGGCTGACGGCGACAAGGTTCCCGCCTTTATCGAAAGGGCGTCCGGCAAGACCTTCTATGCCGCGAAAGACGGCAAGCCCCATTTCCTGCAGCAGGACGGCACTTACGCCGAGATCAAGCGCGCCGAAGGCGTGCTGCTGCTTTCCGACGTCAAGCTGGCCTCAAAGCCGGTTCTCAAGAGCAAGGCGGCCTCGGTCTGGGACATCGGCGATGGCATCCTCTGCCTGGAATTCACCAGCAAGGGCAATTCGCTGGACAACCACACCATGAAGATCATCAACAAGACCTGCGACCTGATCGAGGCGAGCCGCGGGCAGTACAAGGCTCTCGTCTTCCACAACGAGAACCCCAATATCTTTTCGGGCGGCGCTAATCTCAAAAAAGCCGCCGTGGCGATGACCGCCAAGCAATACTGGCTGATCGACAAGCTGGTGAAAGACGGCCAGGATACCTACAAGCGCCTCAAGTACGCGCCGTTCCCGGTTGTTTCCGCTCCTTCGGGCGTCGCTGTCGGCGGCGGCTGCGAGATTCTCCTGCATTCAAGCTATGTGCAGGCGCATGCTGAGCTTTATGTCGGCCTCGTCGAAGTCGGCGTCGGCCTGCTCCCCGCGTGGGGCGGCTCGACGGAACTGATGACGCGCGCCGGCCAGAACAAGAAAATACCGAACGGCCCGATGCCGCCGCTGGCCACTGTTTTTGAAACGATCAGCACGGCAAAAATGGCCTTTTCGGCGCAGGAAGCCAAGGAGCTTATGTACCTGCGTGAAACCGACGGCATCACGATGAACAAGTCCCGCCTGCTGGCCGATGCCAAGAATAAAGCGCTGGAGCTGGCGAAAGACTACAAGCCGGAACAGCCGATGGACCTGAAACTCGCCGGCCCCTCCGGCCGCGCGGCGCTGAGCCTGGCCGTTGACGGGTTCTATCTCAAGGGAGCCGCGACGCCTTATGACGTCGTCGTTTCGGACAAAGTGGCCACCGTCCTCACCGGCGGTGATGCCGCAGGCCCCGGCGTTGTTGTGACGCAGGATTACGTCCGTGACCTTGAGCGCAAACATTTCATGGAGCTCATTCGCGACAGCAGAACTCTGGCGCGGATCAAGTTTATGGGCGGCACAGGCAAGCCTCTCCGCGAGAAACCGATTGAAGGCAAGAAATCCGCCGCGCTGCGCGACGAAGCGGAGCGGCCGGGCTTCCTGTCCCGCCTTTTCAGCGGCAAGAAATCCGCCAAGATCGATTTTAAAGCGGCCTGCGCCAATGATAACAAAGGGTTAACCAAGGACACCAAGCCGAAGGTCAACTGGCCGAAACCTTAAGGTTAAGGCCGGTTCCTTATCTTCGGCCGGACTTGCCAAAAGTCTTGACTCTCGGGAGAGGGTGCCTTAAAAACTTCAGGATGCAGGCAGGCGTAGCTCAGTGGTAGAGTGCAACCTTGCCAAGGTTGATGTCGAGGGTTCGAATCCCTTCGCCTGCTCCAATTTATCCTCATAAAAAAAATCCCGCCCTCATCCGGCGGGATTTTTTATTTTATAACTTTGCCGTTACGCGGTGCGTTTTGATTCTGCGGCGGCGCCCGGATCGCCGTTCTCCTGAGCGGGTTGTTTAAGGGGGATATGCACATGGAACACCACCCCGTCCGGGCAGTTTTCCGCCCAGATTTTCCCGTGATGGGCCTGGATGATCTGGCGGCAGATGGACAGGCCCAGCCCGGTGCCGCCGGCGCCGGTTTTTGTCGTGCTGCTTTGGGTGAAGGCGTCGAAGATCGCCTCCAGCTCCCTTTCTGGAATGGTTGTGCCGCGATTGGTGACGCTGCAAACCAGGGCGGAACCGGTGTGCGTGTAGTGAATATCGATGACGTTTTCCGGAGGTGAAAACTTGATGGCGTTTGACAGCAGGTTGATGAACACCTGTATCAGGAGGCCTTTGTCGTGGGGAATGACGGTGGCGTCAGCCGCCTCCGCGCCGGTTATTTTTACCTGCAGCTTTTTCCCGCCGATGAGGGAGTTCAGTTCCGTCAGGCTGTGGTCCATCGCCTGATGCAGGTTGCCGGGCTGTATCTCCAGGTCGATTTTCCCCGCTTCCAGCTTGGAGAGGTCGAGCAGGTTGTTGAGCAGGGATAAAAGCCGGTTGCCGCTGATGCGGATGTTGCCGAGGAATTTCTTCAGGTTTTCATCGCCGCTGGCTTCCAGCTTTTTCAGCGCCATCTGCGAGTAGCTTAAAATCGCGTGCATCGGCGTGCGCAGTTCGTGGCTCATGTTGGCAAGGAATTCCGACTTGGCCTTGTTGGAGGCTTCGGCCCGCTCCCGGGCCAGCCGGTCGTTTTCAGCCTGACGGCGATCGGAGATGTCGCGGATGCTGCCCACAAACATCTTTTCGCCGCCGATCTGCGTGTCGTTCACCTCCAGGTCGATCGGGAAGGTGTCGCCGTTCTTGCGCAGCGCCGTCAGCTCGCGGCGCCGGCCGATCACTTTGGCGTGACCGGTGGTTAAATAGTCCCGCACATACCCGTCATGATGGCTGGCATAGGGCTCCGGCATCAGCACGCTGATATTTTTGCCGATGACTTCTTCCGCCTTGTAGCCAAACAGGTTTTCCGCGGAATGATTGAAGCTCCGGATGCACCCATGGCTGTCGATAGAGACGATCGATTCCACCACGGTGTTCATGATCGTGGTCAGGTATTGTTCATTGTCCTCCAGGATTTTTTTTGCCTGTTTGCTCTGGCTGACGTTTTTTTTCAATTCAATAACGGCGCGCCACAGGCGGGGGATTTCACCGTCGCCGATGGCGTCTTCATCCTTGATTTTTATGTCGTTATTTCCTTCAGAGAGTGAAACAATCGTCTCTGTCACCGATTTCAGCGGGCGGGCAATGAAGTATATCAGGGCCCACGCCCCCATAAAGATCAGCAGGGTTGAAAGAATGAGGATCATATAAGCGGACACCACGTAGGCGTGAATTTTTGTGTTGGATATTTCTTCCTCGTGTTTCAAGCCCGAAGAGGAAACCTCATCCAGACGCTTGATGGCGTTTTGGTGTGTTTTATATTGGGATTCCACCCTTGCCAGGGCGGCATGAATTTTATCCAGGTTTCCATTCTCAAGGGCGGGCAGGAAGCGGCCGTGAATCGCTTCCAGCATTTTTTCGCCTTCTGCGACAACCTCATCATCTAGAATTTTTATGATGTTGGGGGGGAGGGCTTGTTTTTTCCAGTAAGCGCGGGCCGCCTCGAAGTTTTCTTCTAACTGAAGAAGCTCTTTTTTTAAAACCTGTTTTTCTTTTTCGGTGGCGTTTTCGTGCATCAGCTCGATAATCAGCAGCGCTTCGGTCAGGTTCAGCTTCGGCGGCAGGGTATCTGCCGTTATACCCCATAAGTTTTTGCTTTGCGTATAGAGCGGGCCGCCCGCGCGCAGATAATTTAACCCGCTCAGGAAAAATACGGTTCTGCTGAACAGGCAAATAAGAAAAACGGCAGTGACGGCGATAACGATGGTGCCGACCCGCGCCTGTCTTAAGCTAAACACACCCGCTTTTTTTTCTTCGCGACCTGGCATTTTTTTTGTTTTTCTTGGCACACAGCTGTATTTCGGCAGAGGGCGTCTGCAAATTCCATTCATAATGGCTTAATTCATCCGGCTTTGTACAGGGCCAAAAACCTATATTATCTTTGTAATACAATAGCATGCAGTCCATCCTTTGTCGCGGAGCGACCGCTCTTTGGGGCGGTGGAGATTATAGAAAAACTATCGAGAAAAATCTGTCGGCAATCTTTTTTAGATAAGATACAATCGTCCGATTAAAATCAGGAAAGAGCGGGCGTTGAACAGCAACATGAATTCCCTTTATGCAGAAGCTTCGGATTTGGAACGGGCGGAAATGAAAGCCGACGGGTTGTTTAACGCCGACCTGGCGCCGGTTTCCATGGCGGGGCGCAAATGGGGCGTGTTCAGTTTTGCCGCGCTGTGGATTTCCATGTCCGCCTGCATCCCGACTTACATGCTGGCGTCCTCGCTGATCGGCGGCGGCATGAACTGGTGGCAGGCGGTGCTGACGATTTTCCTCGGCAACCTGATCGTGCTGGCGCCGATGATCCTGAATGCCCATGTAGGCACGCGTTACGGCATCCCTTTCCCCGTCTATTGCCGGGCGGCTTTCGGCACCCGGGGTGCGAACGTTCCCGCCATCCTGCGGGCGCTGGTCGCCTGCGGCTGGTTCGGCATCCAGACCTGGATCGGCGGCGAGGCGATTTACAAGATCAGCGCGGTGGTTTTTCACCTGACTGTCGTCCCGGCCACGAACTGGTTCGGGATTACCTCCGGGCAGTTTCTCTGCTTCCTGCTGTTCTGGGGCATTAATATGTGGGTTATTTACCGCGGCATCGATACGATCCGCTTCCTGCTGAACATCAAGGCGCCGCTGTTGATCTCCCTCGGGCTGCTGCTGCTGGCCTGGGCTTATAACACGGCGGGCGGTTTCGGGCCGATTCTGTCGCAGCCCTCGCAATTCGACGCCGGGCAGGCGCAGGCCGGAAAATTCTGGGCATATTTCTTTCCGGCGCTGACGGGCATGGTCGGTTTCTGGGCGACGCTGTCGCTGAATATCCCGGATTTCTCCCGCTATGCGAAGTCGCAGCGCGACCAGGCGCTCGGCCAGGCGCTCGGCCTGCCGCTGACGATGGCGCTGTATGCGTTTATCGGCGTGGCGGTGACGTCGGCGACCACCATCATTTACGGCGCGCCGATCTGGAACCCGGTGGATGTGCTGACGCGTTTCCAAAACCCGGTGGTGCTGGTGGTGGCCATGCTCGCCTTGTGCATCGCCACGCTGGCGACGAATATCGCGGCCAACGTCGTTTCCCCGGCGAACGATTTTGCCAATCTCGCGCCGCAAAAAATTTCTTTCCGCACCGGCGGTTTTATCACCGGCATTGTCGGCATATAGATGATGCCGAGGAAGCTGGTCGCCGACCCGAGCGGCTATATCTTCACCTGGCTGATCGCCTACGGGGCCCTGCTGGGGCCGATCGGCGGGATTTTGATCGCCGATTATTTCGTCTATCGCCGCCGCCAACTCAATGTCGCCGCGCTTTATAAAACCGGCGGCGAATATAGCTTTACGAACGGCATCAGTTATGTGGCGCTGGTCTCGCTCGTGCTGGCCGTGCTGCCGAGCCTGCCGGGCTTTTTGGCCAACGTGAAATTGCTGGATGCGACGCACGCGCCGCCGTTGTTGCTGGATCTTTACAATTATGCGTGGTTTATCGGGTTTGTCCTGGCTTTTGCCCTTTACCTTGCGCTGCGCAAGCTATCTGTGCGCCCTGTTTTGAATCCCGCATCGCTACCCGGACGAGGTTGACAAGCTCCTCCCCTTCGTAGGGTTTGGTCAGGTAGCCGTAAGTTCCTTCCAGGCTGATGACGGAGATCTGTTCGTAATCGGAGGCGGCGGTCTGCATGATAACGGGTATATTGTTTAGGGCGGGATTTTCTTTTATTCTTTCCAGCACCGCCATGCCGTCCAGGCGCGGCATCCGGCGGTCAAGAATGATGACCGCGATACCTGCCTCGGAAGCCAGCTTCTGCAGCGCCACGACCCCGTCCTCCGCCTGCACAACCTCGAAACCGGCCCCCTCAAGGTGGTAAGCCATAATATCCAGGTTGAAAACTTCATCATCGACGACCAGTACTTTCATGTTCGTTTTCATGAACGCTCCTTTTGTAAATTTATTTCCCGGCGGGTTTTTTTTGTTTCTGGCATTTGCGCGGGCCTTGTGCTGTTAAGCTGAAAAAATAACCTGAATATTTAAAACTCCGTTGCGTGATCCGCAGTCTTACTACCAGATGTTGCATGATCTTGGTTAAGAATGGCTTACCGTATTGACGCCGATGGGTTTTTTTAACAATCATTTCAAGCGGATAAATTATTTTGTCTTTTTTTGGATTTTCAACGATAACGCCAGACCGCCGATGTTGAGGCATAATCTTTCCGAATCAATCGGCACATGAAAGAACTTGGGCAATCACCTGAGTTGTGCGGGCTTTTGCAAGAATTGTTTTCATGGTTTTGGTAAATCCGCCGCAATCTGCAATTGTTTTTGTTTCAAAAAACAGGCTTGGCGCGCTATTCACTAATCTTTGACGGCCGCTGCCTATTCTTTTCTTGCCTGGCGTTGCCCAAAGGGGAAATTTTGTTGTATTCTGGCGGCTGGGTTTGGAGGTGCCGAATGCGGTTTAGGTTGGACGGTCTTTTTAACAAGTTATCGGGACGCGCTAACAAAAAAGAAGATCGCGGCAATACGCCCCTGTATAAAGCCGTGAAAGAAGGCAACATCAGCAAGGTCAAGCGCCTTCTGGAGCATGGCGCCGACCCGAATATTTATAACGATCATCATTTGACCCCTCTGCATCAGGCGGCGTATTGGGGCGAAACAGAGATTGTCAGGCTGTTGCTGAAACACGGCGCCAAGATTGATCTTGATAACGGCAGGGGATGGACGGCGCTGCATTCCGCCGCCGTTTCCGGCGGCCTGAAAAGCCGGAAGGAGATTATCGACCTGTTGTTCGCTCACGGCGCCGATCTCGAAAAGCAGGATAAGAACGGCTGGACACCCAAGGATTACATGATGATCTGGGAGATGAATGCCGAGGCGGCTGAAAAGCTGAAGCAGTACCTGGCGCAGTCGGATGAATTAAAACCGGCCGTCAGCACGCCTAAAAAACCTTCCAATATCAAAACCCCCAAGCATTGATTCTGTGCGTCGTGAGAGACGGCCCCCGGCGCGGCGGGGCTGAAGATACAATTACCCTTAAAAAACAAATACTTATATAGGTAAAAATTTTTTCATAAGAGCTTTTCAGAAGCGCTGTCGGCGTGCTATACATTTAAACGAGAATGCAATAACGTCCCCATCAGCCGCCGATTTGATAGACATAATTTTTTAAGGTTTTAATCGTTTAAAAATGGCCAACACTCCCCAAAAACCGGATGATGACAAAGAGGACGACAGGGACGGCCTCAGCAAGGCCATGGACCGTCTGTCGGAGGGCTTCAGCAAGCTGACCAAAACGGACAAAACCTCAAGAACATTGGCGCAGAGCGATTTTTTCCGCGCCGTAAAAAACAATGACGTCAAGGCGGTGTCAAAAGCGCTCGATTCCGGGGCCAATCCGGATGCTTATAACGGCAGCGGGCAGACGGCGCTGCACATTGCGGCGCTCAATAATGCCGTGGATGCGGCGCGTCTGCTGATCGGCCGCGGCGCCAATCCGCTCCTGGGAAAGCAGGACGATCCCGACCACATCCCGCTCGAAGACGCCGTCAGCTTTAATAAGCCGGAGATGGTGGATTTGCTGGCGCGGCACGGCGGGTATGTGCCGGGCGCGGCGATCAACGGCTGGTCGCTGCTTCATCGCGCCTGTGAAAAGGGCAGGGCCCGCACGGTCGAAGTGCTGCTGAACGCGGGCGCCAATTGCAATGAAACGACCGAGAACGGCTCGACGCCGCTGCTGATCGCGGTTGTGCGCGGCCATACCGAGGTGGTGAAGGTCCTGCTGCAGTTTCAGGCGGCGCTTGAAACGATGAACGAGCATTTTGTCAAGACCGATGCAAAAAAACGCACCGCCTTCCAGCTGGCCGTCGATCGCGGGCAGGCGGAGCTGATTGAAGCCATGATTGAAAAAGGCGCCGATGTCAACCGCAAGGACGCGGAGCAGAAAACGCCGCTGTTGTGCGCCATTGAAAACGGCAATCTGGATTTGGCGCGTTTGCTGGTGAAGGCGGGGGCCGATCTCAACAAGCCCTGCGACACCTATGGCACGCCGCTGGTTTATGCCTGCGCAGCGGACACCCTTGATGATAAGGTGCGGGCGGAGATGATAGATCTTCTGATCCGGCTGGGGGCGGATGCAGATGTTCCCTCGCCGACAGGCATGCTGCCAATTCATTTGGCAATGACCTCTCTGTACGCGCAGGAGGTGCTGGCGGCGCTGCTCCGTTATCCGGTCTCCAAAGACACTGATGGCCCTTTTGGCACGCCGTTAATGATTGCCACAGTGGCTTCTTCAAAAGAAAAGTATATGCAGCTGCTTCTGGCGGCGGGGGCCAATCCCAACGGCCGAAGCCTTGAGGATGCAAGAACGCCGCTTATTCAGGCGGTCATTCAGAATAACATAAAGGGTGTCAGCCTTCTTTTGCAGGCGGGCGCCAATCCAAGGCTTTATGACGGTCGCGGAAAATCCGCTTTATCTTATGCCCGCGAAAAGGGGCTCAATGATATTGTCGAGATTCTGGAACGGGCGTTGACAGAAAATATCTCGCAGCGAAAACCCGGTACATCTCCCGGTCTTTAGCGTCAAAAAATAATCTTCAAAAGCACAGTGAAATAATGGATAATGCTCTTTGTCGATGAAGAGGAATCTTTCCATAAAGGAAAAGCTGTGCAGCGCGAATTTCCCTTCCGGGGGCTGACAAAACCCGATGCCAAGACGATTGATCTGCCGCAGAACGCGGAAGGCAATACCTATTTGCATGAGCTCTGTTTCAACAGGGCCTCTGTCGAGCTGGTGCGTGAAGCTGTGGTTTCCCTGGGCGCCAATGTTCAGGCGCTGAACAGGAAGGGGGTGCCGCCCCTGGGATTGGCGATCATCGACGGCAACCTTGAAATCATCCAGTGCCTGATTGATTGCGGGGCCGAGCTTTATTTTCCTGTCGGCAACGGGGAGTTTTTTAACGCTACCGCAACGGCTGTTTTCTGGGGGCGCGAAGACGTGCTGGCGTTGATCCTGAAAAACGGCGGCGGCCTGCATGTCAATCAATCCGGGTCTGATTTGTCCTGTCTCTCTCTCGCGGTAGAAAAAAACCGCCTGCAGCTGATTGAGCCGCTGGCGGCCGCCGGCGCTTTCGTCGATCAGGAAAGCGGCACGGCGGGCCGCACGGCTTTGCAGCGGGCGGCTTTGAGCGGTTCGCCGGACGCCGTGGAAAAATTGGTCAAGCTGGGCGCCAAGATAGACAAGCCGCAATCCTCAAACGGCATGACGGCGCTGCATTACGCGGTCTCGGACGGAAACCGCCGGGCTGTCGAGCGCCTTCTTAAGCTGGGCGCCAATCCCAATGCGCTGACAGCAGAGGGTTTGACCCCGTTGATGCTGGGTGTCAGCGGAGGGAATGCCGATATTATCGCGCTTCTGGCGGCGGCGCGGGCGGACGTGAATTACAGGTGCGCTGCCGAGCCTAAGGAAACGGCGCTGCACCGGGCGGCGCTCAAGGGCGATTATGATGTGGTTTCCGCGCTGTTGAAAAATGGCGCCGATCCGCTTCTTGCCGACGCATTCAACCGGACGGCGGCGCGCCGGGCGCGTGAGTCCGGCAACTTGAATGTTGCGGCAAAGCTGGAGGAAGCGGAACGCAAGGCGGAACAGGAGCTGTTTGAAAAAGCCTATAATAGGCTCCGGCGGTGAGGTAATTTCAGTTTGAAATGCGGGTGATCCATGACGGATAAAAATCCTCTGAAAAAGAAGCCTTCTGACGGGCCGAAGCCGCCGCCGAAATCCGTGCGTCCGGTATTTACAGGCGCTGTTTACCGCCAACCCGACAGGATTGTCGATGCGGCCAGCGGACGCACGATGTTGATCGACGCTATTCTGAAGAAAGATAAAAAGCGCATTGAACGATTGCTGGCTTCCGGCGCCAGCCCCAACAAAACCGACAAGGCCGGAAAATCGCCGCTGCATTATGCGGCGCGGCTCGGCCAGGTGGAAGCGGCCAATCTGCTGCTGAAATCGGGGGCCGCGGCCAATCCCCGCGATAAAGCCCTGGCAACGCCGCTGTTCGAGGCACTGGATGCCCCCTTTCCGCTGGAGATGCTGGAGTGCCTCCTGAAAGGGGGGGCTGACGCGAACATCGCTGACAAGAACAACCGGGTTCCGTTGCATGACGCCGCGCAAAAATCCGGCAAGGCGGCGATTCAGTGCCTGGCGCGCGTGACGGAGAATCCCGGCCGGCCCGACAAGGCCGGCATGACGCCGCTGCACGAGGCCTGCCATAAAAACGGGCTGGAGGCGGTGCAGGCATTATTGCTGGAGCGCGGGCGTCTTTCGGTATTCAGCGCCACTAATGAAGGCGATACTCCGCTCCATTTCGCCGCGCTCCGCGCCGAGTCTGATATTGCAAAGTATCTTCTGACGACAGAAGCCGCACAGCTGGCTAATGCGGTCAATTTAAACGGCCAGACGCCGCTGCATCTGGCCGTCAGGGAGAACAGAATCGACCTGGTGCAGTATTTGCTGCAGGTTGGCGCCGATGTTAATCTGGCCGACAGGCACGGTTTAGCTTCCCTGCATCATGCGGCCAGGACCGGAAGCGAGGCTATGGTGCTCCTCCTGATCCGGAACGGCGCCGACGTCAGCAAAGTGTCCCCCTCAGCGCCGACCACGCCTTTGTTGCAGGCGCTCGGCAAGGATAACCTGGCTGTCGCGCGTATTTTGCTCAACCACGACGCAGACCCTAATGCTGCCGGAAAAGGGGACACTTCACCCCTGCTGATGGCGGTGCATTCACGCAATGGCGAGGCTGTTGCTTTGCTGCTGCAGGCGGGCGCCAACCCGAACCTGGTTAATCAAAGGGGCCAGTCGGCGCTTTTTTTCGCCTGCAGTTACGGCCTTGAGGGCATCGTCAGGCTGCTGCTCGCCAATAAGGCGGATCCTAACCAGGCCAATGCCCTGGGACGCACGCCGCTGCATTTGCTGGCGGAGGGCGGGCCGGCAAGTCTTTCCCTGACGGGTTTGCTGCTGGGGGCCGGCGCCAATCCCGTGTTAAAGGATCAATATGGCGTAACGCCGTTCGACATGGCGCATGATCGGGGCAAACAGGCCATTCTGGAACTGTTCAGGAAAAACCTTGCAGATAAAGGCGTTTCCTACACGCCCAAGAACCCCTCCAGGCCGCCGCCGGGGTGGGAATATTAGTTCATCAGCCACAGAAGATTTAAGTCATGAAGGACATGAGTAAGCATTCATTGTTATTTTTGTTGCTTGTTGCGGGAATGATTCGCCTGGCAGTTCCGGCGGCGGCGCAGGAAAATTATTATAACTCGTCCCAACAGGAAGAAAACCGCCCGCCTGCCGATAAAAACCCTGAGACCCGGAAAGATGCGGCGGCTGTAAAAACACCCGCCGCAGAGCAGGAGTCCGCGCCGGTGAACAGCTTTACTGTAACATCAATCCAGAAATGCTATGCGCAACTCAGCCATGAAGATGCGCTGGAGATACAGCAAAACTACAGCAAGCCTTATGATGAGTGTCAGCGGCGTCTGGCGCTGAAATTAAAAAACGAACAAGAAAAAAAACCAGGCAGTGCCGACGGGCCGGTTAAAAAACCCAGCAAGTTTTACAGCCTTTTTCAACGGAAAGAAAATTCCGAGAAAGATACGGATAAAGAGGAAAGCAAGAAGAGGTCTTTTTATCAAGAGCAGGTACCGCTGAACTGATGTTGCCGCCTTGATGTTAAGTGCGTGATTAAGGATATAACGGTTAATGATATTGTGTCAGCGACAGACGGGTGTGGGTTTAGCGTCTGGCTGGATATTTTAGCAATAGTGGGGATGCCAGTTTTAAGTAGCGACCAACCGAATGCGAATATAACAGCAAGTCGATTGTCCGCTTGAAGCCTACGTTTATTTTATTCTGATTGCACAGAGGCAGGTGCTTTCGGAGGGGGCCCGAGGTTTGATGTGCTGAGCGGTTTCCACTCCGCCGCTTCTTTGTCTGCTTTAGTGATGGCTTCCGCCGACAGTTTTTTCTTGGCGATGGCGGCAGCCAGTTCCGCTGCGGCCTGCTGGTATTTAGGGTCTTGCGTCCCTTTGGCGCAAATCCTGAACCATTTGTAGGAATTGTAAAAATCGGGCTTGATGTCGTCCGTTGCGCTTTTGTTGCCGCGGAAAAGGATAGTGGCGTAGAAGTAAGCCCCCGCCTGGTCGCCCAGTTGCGCGGCGCGTAAAAACCATTGCCCTGCCGTATGGAGGTTCTGGTCCACGCCCGTGGCGCTGGTGTACATAGCAGCAACGGCAAGCATGGCGTCCGGGTTGTTTTTTTCAATGGCGGCGCGCCAATAGAGGGACAAGGCCTCTTGATAATCTTGGACGACGCCGTAGCCGTAGTAATACATGTTACCGATCAGCAGCATGGCGCGGTCGTCGCCGGTTTCGGCCAAAGGGCGCAGCTCAAGGATTGTTTTCTCCCAGTCTTTGCGGTTATAGGCATCCCGGCCTTCTTCAAAGCCGGCGTATGCGGGGGCCGCAAAAACGGATAAAAAAGCCAGAACAAGGAGGGTGGGTCGCAACATGGCTAAAGATTTCCTAAAGGTGCAGGATAAATTGTTTTTTCAGGGTAAAGCCTTTTTAGTTTTTTTTCAAATGTTTCTGAGAAATAAAAATGTCTGCAGATATTGTCTGGGACTTGCAAATCGGTATTTATAACCACTTGACTGGAAACACGGGTTTGACGGCTCATCATCGCTGATGGCGCGGGTCATGTCCCTTCGGGGATAACTTTTCCTCATGCGGTGATTGGTGAAAGCAGCGCCTGAATAATGGACAGTCAGGTTTGTTTCTAGGCCTATTCTATTTTTATGAAATGATTAGATAAATTAAGTATTAAGAATTTGTAAATCTTTTTCATGCTAGAATGAACAGACATAAGACATTAATGGTGAGAAAAAAAGATGACCGATATCAAGACGCAATTCAATTCCGCGCATGATCAAAGCTCCGGTTATCTGCGGGCATCCCTTAGTTTCATGGCGGCGGATACACGCTATGGCCTGGGGGATGAAGCTAATGCCGACTTTGCTGTTATTAAAAAATATGCAGCATCGCATCCGGAGAGGCAGGATATTGTGAATTATGTTTCAAAGGTAGAATCTTTGGCTAAAAAAACCCAGTCCCCCACCTTAGCTAAGCCAACAAACAAGATGTAACCTTCTTTTTTTTTAAAGTGAATATATAGCCAAAGAATTGCCCCGATCCTTCAGTGGATCGGGGCTTTTTTATGCCTGAAATAATTCGCTTAAACCGGATATTTGGCGTGGTGCTCCATGACCTTGAGCAGGGTTTTCGCCAGATGACCGTGCCGGTGGCGGGCGGCGGTGTCGCGGGCGGTCATGCCCTTTTTATCTTCATGAAAAACATTGATGCCGGCCGAGATCAGGATTCCCGCCATCAGCACGTCGCCCTTGGCGGCGGCGATGTGCAGCAGGCCGGCGCCCAGCAGCTTGTCCTCAACGCTCAGCTTGGCGCCGCGCTGGATCAGGTACCTGACCACCTCATAGCGGCTTTGCTGGACCGCCAGGTAAAGCGCGGTGTGGCCGAAGGGGTGAATCGGCGCATCGAGGACCGCGCCGTTCTCCAGGAAAAACCGCACCAGGTCGAGGTGGCCGTAAAAAGCCGCCTCGTGCAGCGGCCGTCTGCCGATTTCATCGGGCAGGTCCAGCCCGTTTCCCGCATCAAAGATGACTTCCGCGCTCAGCAGGTCGCCTTCCCGGGCCAGATCGTGCATGAAGCTCTGGCGCACGAGGTTGAACGGCGTGGGATTGTTGATCTGGCGGACAAAGTCTGTCGTGTTCAGATTAAAGTTATAGGCCTGAAGGTCTGTCATAACTGATGGGGTCATTTTGAATGCTCCATGAACAGGAATGAAATTGACGGCGGTATGCTGTGTATGAACCTATTATACACCACAAAATAGTTAAGAAACGGTTAACTTGTGGATAACTTTTTCACCCACATTTTTTTATTCATAACTATGGGTGTTGCCCATGCAGGTACCGTTGCAGGCACAGCAGGCGCAATTGCGGTTTTTTGAGCAAGTCCTTTTCCTCCAGGTGCGCCTGTTTCATCGCACGGAAAAGGTCTGCCGCCCTGTCGTTGATGAGCCACTCGATCAGGTGGTGATCGGGTTTCTCCTGTTGCAGCTCCTGGGCAAGTTCGGCGGTTTCTGAGGAAATCGTATCGGGGAGGGTAGCGGGGGAAGGGTCGAGTTTTGCCATTAAAGGTTCCTTTTACGCGTGTTTACTTTTACTGCTTGTTTTTGAAGCTTTTTTTCCCGCAGGCGCCCGAGCAGGAAAAAAACCGGCAGCGTGGCCATCACGACAATCAAAAGGATATCTAAAAGAGGGAAAGATGGGAGGGTGCTCATTTTTTCGTTCAATCCTGACATCGTTAAGATCAAGGCGCATAACCAAGCTATACCTTGATCGTAACGCTAATTTATGAACGTTTGGTTAATTTGCCCCGGAGGGGCGGTCTTGAGACCCGAAAGAAATTCAGGGTTTGAACCTGAAGGGCCGTATCTGCCGTTTCAGTTGGTCCCGCCTCATTTCACTCAGGAGCTGCTGCAGGCGTTCATGCGGGGCTTCCGCCTGGGCCTGCCGGAGAAAAGTCAGGGGGTCTTCTCCATCCTTCAGGACATCCTGAAGCAGGGGGGCGAATTTTTTTTCAAGAATATGAGTTAAAACGAGCGCTCTTTCCTTTAGCGGCATCCCCGCCCGGGCCAGTTGTTTTATCAGCACCCTGCTATCGGAGAATGCATCGTCAATGAGCGTTTTGACGTCCCTAAAGGTGACATGCTCCGCCGTCAGGCCGAGGTCGATCAGCAGCAGCGCCATTTTTGCGTCGTCGGTGCGCCGCAGCGTGAAGGCCAAAGTGTCGTCGAAATCGATGCGCGCCCCGGCTTTGAGCAGGTCGGCGGCCTGTTCGTAGCACAGGTTATCGATGCTGATGAACAGGTTGGTGTCTTTTTCTTCCTGCGTCATGGCGGCAACGGCTTGCAGCCATTTTTCCTGCGGATTGTCGGTCACGGCTTTAGTCCCTGGTGTGAAATTTTATTGAGCATAATGTAGCGATTGTTTTTCGATAGGTCAAGGCGGTGTAGCAGAGCTTTCTCATTCCCCCGGCGCTGCCGATATGGTTAAATGAACGGTAAAGGAGGCCTAAAAATGAGCAATAGTTTCAGCAAAATCGAAATCACCCGGCTGCAAAAATACCTGCAGCAGAAATTTTCCAATCCGAAAATATCCCTGGTGGAACGGAAAGAAGCGAAAGATTCCGTTGAAGTCACCCTGGCCGGTGAATTCATCGGCACGATTTACCGGGACGAGGAGGAGGGCGAGGTGTCTTACGACTTCAACATGGCGATCCTTGAAATGGATCTGCCGGTTGCCGCGTAGCATTTCCACCACGTGAAAATATACGGACAAAATCTCCGCGACATTTTCATGCAGCTACCGTGGCAATATAAAATTGTCGTGGCGGTGGGGTTGGTTTTTATCCTTTTTACCCTTATCTATATTCCCAAGCAGCTTCTGAGCGCGGGACTGAAGCCGCCGACGGTCGAGCCCCTGCGGATTACGTCTGTGTATCCGGCCGCCGGGATTTTTGACCCGGCGCTGGCTGACAATCCGAAAACAAGCGCCGTCTGGATGGCCTATGCCGCCGAGGAGAAGTCGCAAAAAGACCCCAGCGGGAAGCTGCCGAACGTGCGCCTCGCCGGTTCCAAGGGCGGCGACGGGAAGTGCAAAAACTGGTCGCAGATCAGGGGCGGTTTCGAGGCCAAGCCGGATGAACTTCTGGCGCCGGACGGGCAGACAGTCTTCAGGTCCGGCGCGTGGCGCGTGGAAACGCCGGCGCTCGTCTATGACCCGGACGATCCGGGACGGGAATGGAAGCTTTATGCCTACCGCTATTTCTGGGCGCCGAATCCCGCCGAACAGACGCTGGGCATCGCCCAGCATTACGGGATGATCGTCTATAAATACGCCAGCGACCCCGCGAAGGAGTGGTCGGCGGAACAGTGGCTGTTCTCCCCCGCCCCCGATTATCCGCCCCCGCCTTACGAGCAGGTGGTCCTGCTGCATCTCAATCAACTGGACCCCAGCCTGCAGGACGTGGTGGCGTATTCCCGCCCCAGCGTGATTTATAAAGACGGCGCGCTGGTGATGACGCTCTCGGCGTTTACGGGGGGAGGAACGCCGGACCGCACCATCATGATTATCTCCCGCGATCACGGCAACAGCTGGCTCTATGCCGGGTCGCCGCTGAGGCAGTCGGACCTGGCCGGAATCGGCGACTATACCAAGCTGGCCGGGGCGTCGCTGATCGAGGATAAGGGCCGGATTTTTCTGGCGGCGGTGCTGGGCGACAAGACCCAGACCGGCCGCGGCACGTTTATTTTCGGCTTCGATGATGTCGCCAGGGGACTCCTGCACCGCGATTCAAAAACCGGCGCGCCGGTTATACTGCGCCAGCTGCCGCTGAACAGCAAGGTAATGGGGGCGATAGGCGGCGGCTTTGCCGCCTATACGGAGGCCTGCCCATTCGGCCTGCTGACGGCGGAACAGACGCCCGGCGCCGCAAGTTTCCAGATTTTTAAAACTTATAAACTTCCGGTCGCAAAGTAACAGTCCCGCCGCCATTCTTCGCTTCGCGCGGAAGGGCAGGGCGTGTTATATTTTTTTTATCATTAAAAAATTCAAGGGGGATCGAACATGGCTTCGCTTTATTTCAAGTATGCGGCGATGAACTCCGGCAAATCCACGCAGCTGCTGCAGGCACATTATAACTACACCGAGCGCGGCATGAACCCGGCGGCCCTGACGGCGCAGCTGGACAACCGCTACGGCGAGGGGAAAATCACCGCGCGCATCGGCATCGACCTGCCGGCGCACACCTTCGGCAAAACCACCGATATCTTCGCCTTCATCCGGCAGCTGCATGACGCCAAGGCGCTGGACGCGGTGCTGGTCGATGAGGCGCAGTTCCTCAGCGAGGAGCAGGTTTTCCAGTGCGCAAAGATCGTCGATGAGCTGGAGATACCGGTCATGTGCTACGGGCTGAAAACGGATTTCCTCGGCAAGCTGTTCACCGGCTCCGAGGCGCTGCTGCGCCTGGCTGATAACATCGAGGAAATCAAGACCATCTGCTGGTGCGGCAAAAAAGCCACCCAGACGGCGCGCATCTCCCCGGAGGGAGCCGTCGTCCGCGCCGGCGCGCAGGTCGCCATCGGCGGCAACGACATGTATGTCTCCCTCTGCCGCAAGCATTTTGTGAACGGCGAGGCGAAGGCGATGCTGCCGGTGGTCAAAAAGGCGCAAAGCGCGGCTTAAAAAGGAAACCGAGATGGGCATCGAACCGGAACGGAAGTTTTTACTGGCCAATGACAGCTGGAAAAAAGATGTGACGGACAAAATCCGTATCACGCAAAGATATCTGTCTCTCGACCCCACCGTCCGGCTGCGCATGACGGATAAGGGCGAGGCTTTCATCACCGTCAAGGGCAAGGCCCCTGCCGGCACCATCGATACGCCGGAGTTTGAGTATAAAATCCCCCTGAGCGACGCCGAGGAGATGATGAAGCTCTGCCTGCCCGGCGAAATCACCAAGACCCGCTATCATGTGCCTTTTGGCGGCAAATTGTGGGAAGTGGATGTGTTTGAAGGCGATAACGCGGGGCTGGTGGTCGCAGAGATTGAGTTGGCCCACGGCACGGAGGCATTCGCCAAGCCTGCCTGGGCCGGCGATGAAGTGACGCATGATAAAAAATACAAGAACGCCAAGCTTCTCCTGCATCCCTATCGCAAATGGGGTCAGTTCGCCGCAAAAAAGCCCAAGCCGGGCAAGGGTCCAAAACCCTAGACGTCGAGGTTCGATACTTCCAGCGCATGTTCCTGAATGAAGTCGCGGCGCGGCTCGACGATGTCGCCCATCAGGGTGGAGAAGATTTCCGACGCCATGTCTTCCTTGTCGACCTTCACCTGCAGCAACGAGCGTGAAGACGGGTCGAGCGTGGTTTCCCACAGCTGCTCGGCGTTCATTTCGCCGAGACCTTTGTAACGCTGGGTGGTGAGGCCCTTCTTGGCCCCCTCGATGACTTTTTTAAACAAATCATAAGGCCCGTTGATCTGGATTTCCTTGCCGTCGGCCAGGATCAGGGTGCCGACGCCGCCGAAGAACTCGGTGAAGATTTCATGGGCTTTTGCCAGGCGCTGGCCTTCGTTGCCGTTGAGGAAGTCCGCGCCCAGCTCGATGCGCGTCTCGACGCCGCGGATTACGCGGGAGAAGACAAAGCCGTCTCCCTTGACGCCGCCTTTCCAGCCCTTTTCGTAGGAGGGCGAGAGGGCATCCAGCCGTTGCGCGATGGTGTCCGCCGTCGCCGGCGTGCGCGCGTTAGCGCTGAAGCCGTTGCAGGCGGCGGTCTGTTCGACGACATGCTGGTTGCCGATCCGCTCGACGATCGGGTCCATGTTCTGCTTGACCAGCTTGGAGAGATGCAGAATGCGCTGGAAATCCTTGCCGGAGGTGACCTGGCCGTTGAACAGCTTGAAGCGCAGGTCCTCGACCGCGCCGTCGATCAGGTAGGTTTCGAGCTCGGCATCGTCCTTGATGTAACGCTCGGATTTGCCGCGCTTCACTTTATAGAGCGGCGGCTGGGCGATGTAGAGATAGCCGCGCTTGATGACTTCCGGCATCTGGCGGTAGAAGAAGGTCAGTAATAGCGTGCGGATGTGCGAGCCATCGACATCGGCGTCGGTCATGATGATGATTTTGTGGTAGCGCAGCTTGTCGATGTTGAACTCTTCATGCCCGATGCTGGTGCCGAGCGCCGTGATCAGCGTGCCGATCTGCTCCGAGCCAAGCATCTTGTCGAAACGCGCGCGCTCAACGTTCAGGATTTTGCCGCGCAACGGCAGAATGGCCTGGTTGGCGCGGTTGCGCCCCTGTTTCGCCGAACCGCCCGCCGAGTCGCCCTCGACGATGAAGATTTCGGAGAGGGCGGGATCCTTTTCGGAGCAGTCAGCGAGCTTGCCGGGCAGGGACGACACGTCAAGCAGGCCTTTGCGGCGGGTGAGGTCGCGCGCCTTGCGCGCCGCTTCGCGGGCGGCGGCGGCTTCGATGATCTTGCCGACCACTTTTTTGGCGTCGGCGGGGTTTTCCTCGAACCAGACGGAGAATTTCTCCGACAGGATGTTTTCCACCACCGGGCGGACTTCGGAGGAGACCAGCTTGTCCTTGGTCTGGCTGGAGAACTTGGGGTCGGGAACCTTGACCGACAGCACGCAGGTCAGGCCTTCGCGCATGTCCTCGCCGGTGAGCTCGACCTTTTCCTTTTTGAGCAGGCCGGATTTCTCCGCGTACTGGTTGATGGTGCGCGTCAGCGCCGCGCGGAAGCCCGCCAGGTGCGTGCCGCCGTCGCGCTGCGGGATGTTGTTGGTGAAGCACAGCGTGTCTTCGTGGTAGGCGTCCGTCCATTCCATGGCGGCCTCGACGGTGATGCCGGCCTGCTCGCCCTTGACGTAGATCGGCGGCTTGTGCAGCACGTTTTTGGAGCGCCCGAGGTAGCTGACGAAGGCGGTCAGGCCGCCTTCGTAAAACAACTCCACGCTTTTGGTTTCTTTTTTGCGGTTGTCGGTGAGGGTCAGCTTCACCCCGGAATTCAGGAAGGCCAGCTCGCGCAAGCGGTGCTCCAGCGTGCCGAAATTGAATTCGACCATCGTGAAGGTTTCTTCCGACGGCGTGAAGGTCACTTCGGTGCCGGTTTTTTCGTTGTCGCAGCTGCCGACGATCTTGAGCGGCGCGTCGGGGACGCCGTGCCGGAAGCGCATCGACCATTCCTTGCCGTCGCGCCAGATGCGCAGGTCGAGGATCCGCGACAGCGCGTTGACCACGGAAACGCCGACGCCGTGCAGGCCGCCGGAAACCTTATAGGAGTTCTGGTCGAACTTGCCGCCGGCATGCAGCTGGGTCATGATGACTTCGGCGGCGGAAACGCCTTCTTCCTTGTGGATCTCGACCGGGATGCCGCGCCCGTTGTCGCGCACCGTCACGGAGCCGTCGGCATTCATGACGACATCGACGCCGTCGCAATAGCCGGCCAGCGCCTCGTCGATGGCGTTATCGACCACCTCATAGACCATGTGATGCAGGCCGGAGCCGTCATCGGTGTCACCGATATACATGCCGGGGCGCTTGCGGACGGCGTCGAGGCCCTTCAGGACCTTGATGGAATCCGCGCCATAATCGTCAATCGCCGTCTGTTTGTCAGACTTGATTTTCGCGGTGTCGGTCATGTCTTTTTTCTGTTTCATTTCCATTCATTTCTGTTGAAAAAACATAGCATATTTTGACCCGCATCGGGAGTCTTTAAAATCGTTAAAAGTCTTTTTAAATCAAACAGTTATTGTTTTTCATAATTTAATTATCCCCAGCAGGCAAAGGGGTCATTTTCGGGTCGAATCCTGAAGCGCGGGAGCCTGCGGTTTTATTTAAAAAAATTTTGGAGATCGCGCCGCGCATCTCGGATATTTCAGGCAGGAGTTCGTCGAGCGCCGCCGTGGCTGGTGGTGGCGCTGGGCGGCGCCCTGATGACAGGCTCCTGATTATTTTCCCGCGGCCTGGCGCAACACCGGCCGGGCCGTGACGTGTCCCTGGTCGATCTGGAAAAATTTTGCGCACTCGCGCAGGGAGGAAAAAATGCTGTCGTCCGTTCCCGTCAGCCAGATCTGGCCTTTCAGGGCGCGCAGCTGGGCGAACAGCTGTAGCCGCCGCGCTTCGTCGAGGTGCGCCGCCACTTCGTCGAGCAGGATCAGCGGGACATGCCCTTTTTCCGCCTGCATCATCAGCGCGTGGGCAAGGATGACCGACACCAGCAGCGCCTTCTGCTCGCCGGTCGAGCATTGCGCGGCGGGCATGTTTTTTTCCGCATAGGTCACCAGCAGGTCGCTGCGGTGGATGCCGTCATGGGTGCGTCCGGCGTCGCGGTCGATGGTGCGGGCGGCTGCGAATTTGCTTTTCAATTCATCTTCGACATCGATGGCCGGCCGTGCGGCGACCGCCTGTTCCACTCCTCCCGACATTTCCAGCAGCGGCCGGGGAAACAGCGGCGCGGCAAGCCTAAGCGCGGCCACGTGCTGCTGCAAATGCAGCAATAGCGCCAGGCGGCTGGCGGCAATCGATACGGCATCGGCGGCCATCTGCGCTTCCAGGCCGTCGAGCCATTTGGGGTCGGCGGCGTGGGGCTGTTGCAGGAGCTTCATGCGCTCGCGCATGTTCTTGTCGTAGCGGTTCAGCCGCGTGGCATGGTCCGGCTCGAAGGAGAACACCAGCCGGTCGAGGAATTTGCGCCGCGCCGACGGCCCGTCCACGAAGAGCCGGTCCATCTGCGGCGTCAGCCACACGGCGGAAATGAAGCCCGACAGCTCGTTCTGGCTTTTGGCGTCCTTGCCGTTGATGCGCACGATGCGGCGCTTGACGTCGCGGCCGAGGCCGGTGCCGATCCGCGCCGTCAGCCCCGAGGCCGTTTCCACTTCCGCCGCGATCGCCCAGAGATCCTGCGGCGCTGCGGCGCGGTTTTTCATCTCCAGGATGTCGGCGCTGCGCAGGCCCTTGCCGGGCACCAGCAGGCTGACCGCTTCCAGGATATTGGTCTTGCCGCTGCCGTTCGGCCCGGTCAGCACGATGATTCCGGCAGCCCGAGAATCGGGGCCGGTCAGGTCGAGGCGGAGCGTCTCGTAACAGCGGAACTGGCTGATATTTATTTTATGCAGGGCCAGGGACACGATAAAAATATCCTCTTCTTTCCCTTTGATTTATAGGCCAAAAACCGGACAAAACCAAAACTTAATGCCGTCCACATATTTTACAGAAAGACTTGACCTGCGTCATAAAATTGTTTATAAACAGTACTTATCAGTATAAACTTCATCTTTCACGGACAAAAAAGAAAGAGATTTCAAATGGCGATCGAAAACAATCCAGAAAAGAAGCCTTTGGGCGACAAAATCCGCGACCTGATTAATCCGGCGCTGGAAGACGAGCGCAAGAACGCCATTCAGCTGAAAATTCTGGACGAGATTTTCGAGGAAATCACCCAGGTTTTCCCAAAAATCATGGAGCAGAACTACAGCGACATTTTCAACAAGGCTGCGCAGATTAACAATCCGGCCGATAAAAACAACTTTATCATTAAAACCATCACCCTGCAGGGATCCAAGGGGCGCAAGGAATATTCACCCACCCTCCCCCTGGGTCTGCCGATTGTGACGGCTTTCACCAGCTTCTCGGCTGAGGACATCAAGACCCTGCCCGGCTACGTCAAGCTTCACCTGGCGGCGCGCACGCATAACGTCGCCCTCAAGATCACCGGCCTGACGGCGGATGAATCCAAAGGCGGCGGCGGCGCGGCGCTGATTATCGACGGCATGAAAACCTACGAGCAGGGCGCCATGGAGAACTACAATCTCTATCCCAACCTGCCCGAGAAGCCCCCTGTGCCTTTTGACGCCCAGGGGCCGGGAAAATTCCGCCTCTAAGAGCGTTTCTGCTTTCATCGTACGCGTCGTTATCCTTCCGCCTACGCCCTAACGGGCTTCGACGGACTGAGCGCTCAGACCGCCGAAGCTGCTTGCAGCGTAGGCTGGTCAGTCTCGGCGTGCTCACGTACCGAGTGTACGTTCCGCGCGCCTCGCTTCGGCTGCCTAGCGTACAATGAAAGCAGAAACGCTCTAAATTGAATTAATCTTTCGTGTGCTTTTCTGCCGGGCCGTTGCGGCGGCGCTGGTCGATTTCGCCCTCCAGGGCGCGCAGCTCCGCGCAGTCGGTCAGGCCGCAGGTCATGCGGATGACCTGCAGTTGTTCCAGCGCCCGCGCCACGTCTCCCGCCTCCAGGTACATGTCGCCGAGATATTTGTTGGCGCCCAGATGCGCCGGGTTGAGGAGCAGGGCCGTGCGGAAGCTTTTGGCGGCGTTGCCGACATCGCCGAGGCGGTAATAGGCATAGCCGCGGTAAGTATAGGCGTCGGCATTCTGGGGGTGGCGTTCCAGCACTTCGCCCACGGTATCCAGCGCGGCGCTGAATTTCCCCGCCGATAAAAAATACTCCGCCTTGGTAAGGCCGGAGTCTTCCCGGAAGGGGATTTCCTGCCCGGCGGCCCGCGCCGGGAGGGCCGCTGACAGCATCAGGCCGGCAAGCAAAACGGCGGTACGCGGTGAAAACATCACTCGACGGCCAGCACCAGGCAACCGCCTTTTAAGATGCGGCAGGCCTGCGCGGCGTCATTGCGGGCAAGACCCAGCAGCTTGGCGCGGTAAATCATGCCCCGGTTGGTCATGAGCGGGGCGATGGTATCCACGCCGTTGACGACGCCCTGCAGGGAGGTCTTGGCGATTTTAAGGGCGTGGATTCCCGCATCGCGGCTTGAAAACGTGCCGATCTGGATCGCCCAGCTGCCTTTTGCCTGCGGGCTGGCGGAGGCTGTCTGCAAGGCGCCGCTGCGGTCAACGGGAGGCTTGCCGTAGATGATCCGCGCGGTCTTGCCGTCTTCGTTGATGGCGGCATCGCCCTGGTCCATGACCAGGTCTGCCGCGTTAAACGTCGCCCCGGCCCCGGCCCCTGCATTGTCCACCGAGACTTCCACGGCTTTTTGGAAGGCGGCCGGCTTGCGCACCGGCAGGGTTTTGTTTTCACCGGTTTCGCCCAGCGAGGCGACGCGGATGTTGCTGATGCGCGCAAAACTGTTGTCGAGAAGTTTTTTCATGACCTGGTTGCGGACCCGTGCCGTCTTGCCGCCGAAAACAACGCCGATCAGCCGCGTGCCGTCGCGGACGGCGGAAGAGGCGAGGTTGAAGCCGGAGGCATAGACATAGCCGGTCTTCAGGCCGTCCATGCCCTGGTAGCTGCTCATCAGTTTGTTGTGATTGAAGTAGGTGTTTCCTTCATAGGTGAAGGAGGCGGTGCTGAAATAACGGTAATAGCGGGGATAATCGCGGATGAGCGCCTGGGACAGGGTGGCCATGTCGCGGGCGGAGCTGAACTGGGAGCGGTTATGCAGGCCGGAGGCGTTGACGAAGTGGGTGTTGTTCATGCCCAGCTGGCGCGCCTTGGCCGTCATGGCACGCGCGAAACGGTCCTCGGAACCGCCGATGGCTTCGGCGAGCGTAACGGCGCAATCGTTGGCGGATTTGGTGGCGATGCCCAGGATGGCGTTTTCGACGCGAATGGAGTCGCCCGGCTTCAGGCCCAGCGAGGAAGGTTCCTGCGACGCCGCCCTTCTTGAAACGGGTATATACTGGTTTTTATTCAGGGTGCCCTGCGACATCGCTTCAAAAGCCAGGTACAGCGTCATCATCTTGGTCAGCGAGGCCGGGAACAGCCTTTTGTCGGGATTTTTTTCGCTGATGACGTATCCGGTGGAAGCGTCAATCACGATGGCGGCAAAACGGTCGGGCTGCGGCTGATAAGTATGTTTTTTCTTGCGGGCGGCTTCAGCAGGATTTATGCCGAGGGCAAGCACCAGCGCCGCGATCGCCAGGATCGTTAAAAAACCTTGCAAATTCAGGTCTATTGTCTTTTTCCCAGGCAATATGAACTCCCAATGACAACGGTCGGTTTATACACGGTGACCCCATCGAATATGGTATTCTGATATATATTGAATGTCTAGCGCGCTTTTTTAAAATTTTCCTAAAAATAGAAATAATTCCAGCTTCTTAACCCGGGTTAAAAAGGGGAAAAATTTGTGTTAAGATGGATCCATAGCGTGAGATCACGGGAGACGGTGTTGTTTTATGCGGCTTTTGGCTATTAAAAAACCTGTTTTATCGGCGGCGGACAATGACCCCGGGCGGCCGGGCCGGAGCGATGTCGGGGTCCTGACCCGCACCCGCGCCGTTTCCCAGAAACCGTCCCTGTACCGGGTTCTGCTGCTGAATGACGATTTTACGCCGATGGACTTCGTTGTTCATGTTTTAGAAAGGTTTTTCAGTAAGAATAAGCAGGAGGCGACGGAAATCATGCTGCAGGTTCACCGTCGCGGAGTGGGGGTTTGCGGGGTTTATACGTATGAAGTCGCCGAAACAAAAGTAAATCTGGTGATCGACTACGCCCGTAAAAACGAACACCCGCTGCAATGCACGATGGAAAAGGAATAGCCCATGCTCTCACGCCATCTGGAACAGACGCTGCACCGCGCCCTTGCCTACGCCAATGCCCGCCGCCATGAATTCGCGACGCTGGAGCATTTGCTGCTGGCGCTCACCGAGGACCAGGACGCGGTGGCGGTGATGCGCGCCTGCGGGATCGATCTCGAGCGCCTGCGCCAGAACCTGGTCCAGTATATTGACGAGGAACTGCAAAACCTGGTGCATCCGTCGTCCGACGAAGCCAAGCCGACCTCCAGTTTCCAGCGGGTGCTGCAGCGCGCGGCGATTCATGTGCAGTCGTCGGGGCGCGAGGAAGTGACCGGGGCGAACGTGCTGGTGGCGCTGTTTTCCGAACGCGAGAGCAATGCGGTGTTCTTGCTGCAGGAACAGGAAATGACCCGCTTCGACGCGGTGAATTACATCTCCCACGGCATCGCCAAGGTGCCGGGCCAGGCCGAGACCCGCACCGTGCACGGCGCGGAGGAAGCCACAGCCGAAGAGAACATCATCAAGAAGGGCCGCGAGGCGCTGGACGCCTATTGCGTCAACCTCAACAACAAGGCGATCAAGGGCAAGATCGACCCGCTGATCGGGCGCGAGGCGGAGGTGGAGCGCACCATCCAGGTGCTCTGCCGCCGCACCAAGAACAACCCGCTCTACGTCGGCGATCCCGGCGTCGGCAAGACGGCGATCGCCGAGGGCCTTGCCCGCCGGATCACCGAGGGCGACGTGCCGGAAGTCCTCAAGGATTGCACGATTTACGCGCTGGACATGGGCTCGCTGCTGGCCGGCACGCGCTACCGCGGCGATTTCGAGGAGCGCATCAAGGCGGTCATCACCGAGCTGCAGGCGATCGAGGGCTCGATCCTGTTTATCGACGAGATCCACACCGTGATCGGCGCCGGCGCGACCTCGGGCGGCGCGATGGACGCCTCCAACCTGCTGAAACCGAGCTTGTCCAGCGGCACGCTGCGCTGCATCGGCTCCACCACCTACAAGGAATACCGCAACCACTTCGAGAAAGACCGCGCGCTGGTGCGCCGCTTCCAGAAAATCGATGTGCATGAGCCGTCGCAGGAAGACGCGTTCCGCATCCTCAAGGGGCTCAAGCCCTATTACGAGGAGCATCACAAGGTGCATTATTCTGACGAGGTCCTGCGTTCCGCAGTGGAGCTGTCGGCGCGCTATATCGGCGACCGCAAGCTGCCCGACAAGGCAATCGACGTGATCGACGAGGCGGGCGCCTCGCAGATGCTGCTGCCGGCGGCCAAACGCAAAAAGAATATCACCGTCAAGGATGTTGAATCGATTATCGCCATGATCGCCCGCATCCCGCCGAAAACCATCACCAAGGACGACAAGGATGTGCTGGCCAATCTCGAGCGCGACCTCAAGACCATGGTCTTCGGCCAGGATCCGGCGGTGATGGCGCTCTCCGCCGCGATCAAGCTGTCCCGAGCGGGCCTGCGCGATGCCGAAAAGCCGATCGGCAGCTACCTGTTCTCCGGCCCCACCGGCGTTGGCAAGACCGAAATGGCGCGGCAGCTGGCGAAAACGCTGGGGCTCGAGCTGATTCGTTTTGATATGTCGGAATATATGGAGCGTCATTCGGTGTCGCGCCTGATCGGCGCGCCGCCCGGTTATGTCGGGTTCGACCAGGGCGGGCTGATGACGGACAAGATCGACCAGCATCCGTATTCCGTCCTGCTGCTGGATGAAATCGAAAAGGCGCATCCCGACATTTATAATATTTTGCTGCAGGTGATGGACTACGGCAAGCTGACCGACAACAACGGCAAGACCATCGATTTCCGCCATGTCATCCTCATCATGACCACCAATGCCGGCGCTTCCGAAATGGCCAAGGCCACCATGGGCTTCGAGCGCGGCCTCCGCGAGGGCGACGACGAGGAGGCGATCAACCGCGCCTTTACGCCGGAATTCCGCAACCGCCTCGACGCGATCATCTCCTTCAAGGCGCTGACGCCGGAAATGATCGGCCGCGTGGTGGACAAATTCATCATGCAGCTGGAGGCGCAGCTCGGCGACCGCGGCGTGACCATCGAGCTGACCGACGCGGCGCGGCAATGGCTGGGCCGGAAGGGCTACGACCCGGCGATGGGCGCGCGCCCCCTCGCCCGCGTGATCCAGGAACATGTCAAAAAGCCCCTTTCCGAAGAGCTGCTGTTCGGCCGCCTGACCAAGGGCGGCGCGGTCGGAATCGGCGTTGCCGACGACAAGCTGACTTTCGAATATCACGCCCTCAAGCCCGGGCAGGAGAAAAAAACCGAATCCCGTCCCGAACATGAGACGGTAAAATAAATGCCGCACCAGCCGGAAAAATTCATGCGCCGGGCGATCGAGCTCTCGCGCCAGAAGATGGAAGAGAACCACGGCGGGCCTTTCGGCGCGGTGATCGTTAAAAATGGGAGCATTATCGGCGAAGGCTGGAACATGGTGACCTCCAGCGCCGACCCGACGGCCCATGCCGAAGTGACCGCCATCCGCGCCGCCTGCAAGAGTCTCGGCGATTTCAAGCTGGAAGGCTGCGAGATCTACACCAGCTGCGAGCCCTGCCCGATGTGCCTGGCAGCGATCTACTGGGCGCGGCTGGATAAAATTTACTACGCCAATACGCGCAAAGACGCCGCCGCGATCGGGTTTGACGACGATTTCCTCTACCACGAAATCACCTTGCCGGAAGCCGAGAGGAAATTGCCCATACAGCGGATGCTGGCCGGGGAAGCCAAAACCGTTTTCGACAGCTGGACGAAAAAAACGGATAAGACGCTTTATTAGAAAGGGAGATCAATCATGAAATGGGAAATTACCGGCGGGTCGGCTTTTCCGCTGCTGAAATTCGCGCTGGAAAAAGGCGAGGGCGTCAAATCACAATCCGGGTCGATGGTGGCGATCAGCGACGGCCTGAAGCTGGAGGGCAAGGTCGATGGCGGCATCGGCAAGGCGATCGGCCGGATGTTCTCCGGCGAGTCCTTTTTCATGCAGCATATCGTGGCGGAAGCGCGCCCGGGCTGGGTGTTGCTGGCCTCTCCCGTCCCGGGCGGCATCACCGACATCGAGATCAAGCCGGGGCAGGAGCTGACCGTGCAGAAGAACGGCTTCCTGGCCGGCACGCCGGGGATAGAGGTTTCCTCCAAAGTGCAGAGCTTGGCGCGGGGATTCTTGAGCGGGGAAGGTTTCTTCGTCGTGAAGCTGACCGGCGCCGGCACCGCTTTTTTGAGCACTTATGGCGCGATCCAGGCGATTGATATTCCGGCGGGGGAGCAGGTGATGATCGACAACGGCCACCTGATCGCCTGGGATTCCAGCATGAAATACGAGATCACCAAGGCGACCTCGAGCTGGTTCGCGTCACTGACCACCGGCTCCGGCTTCGTCTGCCGCTTCGCCGGTCCCGGGCGCGTGCTGGTGCAGACCCGCAACCCGTGGGGCCTGGGCGGCTGGATTTATCAGTTCCTGCCTATCCCGCAGACGACCCGCCGCTAGAGCAGGATTTTTATTTATGCTTTGGCCATCAGGCGCGACGGCAGGCCGTCTTCCGGATCCTGGACGCCGGCGTCCTCGCGCTCGATGAATTCCGACAGATCCACCAGATCGACGAAGTGGTCGGCCTGGCGGCGCAATTCGTCGGCCACCATCGGCGGATGGGTGCGGACGGTCGAGATGACCGTCAGGCGCACGCCCTTGCGCTGCACGGATTCGACCAGGCGCCGGAAATCCCCGTCGCCGGAGAAGAGCACGATATGATCGACATGTTCAGCCATATCCAGCATGTCGATGGCCAGCTCGATGTCCATGTTGCCCTTGACCTTGCGCCGTCCGGCGGAGTCGGTGAATTCCTTGGCCGGTTTTGTGACCATGGTGTAGCCGTTGTAATCCAGCCAGTCGATCAGGGGGCGGATCGGCGAAAACTCCTGGTCTTCGACCAGCGCCGTGTAATAGAAGGCGCGCACCAGCCGGCTTTGCGCTGAAATCCAGCTCAGCAGCCGCTTGTAGTCAATGTCAAATTCGAGGCTTTTGGTGGCGGCGTAAAGGTTGGCGCCATCGATGAATACGGCCAGTTTCTCTTCGGGGTAGAAGAAGTTAGAGCTACGGGATTCGTTATTATTGTTGTTTTTCAAGGGAATCTCCACGTTTTGAGGGAATGAATTTATAGAGGGTGAGGCGGCGCGCTGTCAAGAAAAAGGTTAGGGGTGTCACCCGAAATATTTTGGAAACGAATCTTCTGGACAAAGGCGGCATAAGACCTTATAAAAGCTGCTGATTTTAAAATGTTCTGGAGGTAAGCGGATATGGCACGGGTCACAGTAGAAGATTGCATCATCAAAATCCCCAACCGGTTTGAACTGGTGATGGTGGCCTCCCAGCGGGCGCGCGAGATTGGTTCCGGCGCGGCGCTGATGGTGGAGCGGGATAACGATAAAAACCCGGTGGTCTCGCTGCGCGAGATTGCCGATACGGACATTTCCCTGATCGCCCTGCGCGAGTCGCTGATTAAAAACCACCAGAAAGTGATCGAAATCGAAGAAGACGAAGACGAGATCATTGACGTCATGGACGGCGAAAATGAATGGGCGGCGGTCGCCGGCGCGGCTGTGGAGTCGGAAGTGGCGGACGCCGGGATGCAGGAAGAAGAGCTGGCCGAAGACGAAGAAAGCGATATTGCGGCGGAAGTCAGCAATGCTGACGCCGACCATGCCGATGAAGAGGGTGTCTGATCTCTCCAGGGCATCGGGCTCTCCGGCTATTGTTTTTTCTGATAATTGCAAAGCGTGCTGCGGACGATTTCATCGTCCTTCATTTCATAGAACATGATGAAACCGCGTGAGACCGCGGCATCGAGATGGTCTTTTTTCATCCCCTTCAGCACCACGGGTTTGTTGTTGGCGTTGATGATGATGTCGCGCGGGTTTTCCGGACTGATGTCAAAGCTGATCGGTTTTTCCGCGCTACCGTCAAAAGCGCTCACCACCGGCACCATCACGGTCACCCCGGTCCGGGCGCCAAATAAAACTTCATATTCGGTAATGATCTCATGCGCTTGAATGGCCATGCCTGGTTCTCTCCCCTGATTGCATTTTAGCAGAATCTGTCTTAACAAATCGTTGTTGATGTACTAACCTCATGAAACAAATGAAAAAAATTCTCCTGATCCAGATTCCCCCCGCCGTGGAGCGGGCCCTGACCGAGCAGCTGCAGACCGGCGTGGACTGGGAGATCGCTGTCCTGACGGAGGCGCCGCCGGTTTTTAGCCGCAGGCCCGACCTGGTGGTGACCGGCGGCGGCGGGGCGGCGGTATTTTCAGGCTGTCCGGTGCTGGCCTTGTCGTGGGCAAAACCGCGGCGTCTGGGCGCGGTGCTGCGGCAGATCGGGCAGATGCTGGCGCAGCCGGTTTTATATACGGGCGACATCGCCATCGGCCCTTATACCTTCAAGCCGCAGGAAAAATCCCTGACGCGGCCGGATGGGGAGGACATTGCCCTGACCGACCGCGAAGTGGATATTCTGGCCTATCTGGCCCGTTCTCCGGGCCAGCCGGTCAGCCGCGACGAACTGCTGAAAAACGTATGGCAGTACCAGGAGGGCATCGATACCCATACGCTGGAGACCCATATTTACCGCCTGCGGCAAAAAATCGAGGCTTCGGCGGAGGAACCGCGCCTGCTGCTGACCGTCGGGGGCGGGTATTCCCTGCATTTATCCTGAAGAATGCCGGCGGCGTTATTTGCGCAGGTTCAATAGTTCCAGGTGTTTTGCATCTTCGGCTTTGGTGTTGTCCGACGACCACAGCTGGTCGGTGGAATCGGGGGGATAGAGCACCATTCTTTTGATTTCCACGGCGATCAGCCAGTAATTCTGTTCCGCCATCACCACCGGCGCAGCGCTGTCCGCATATTTCGGTATGAGCATCAGCTGCATCGTGAGCGGCTTGCCTCCCTTGTTCAGGGCGGCGTCCTCAATCATCTTTCCCACGGCGGGATCCGGCACGGTCAGCCATTGCTTGTCCATGATTCCCTGGGGGATAATCGCATAAGACTGGCTGTTGTAGTCAACGGGGAAGAAAGTCTCCTCTTTAAAGTTTTCGATAAAAAACCCCTTATTGACGGTGCTGTAAGGCGACAGTTTCACCGGCACCTCGATGATAAAAGGTTCTTGCAGCGTGAGCAGGCTATAGGTGCTTTTCAGGCCCACGACCAGCTGATCGAGAACCGTCGGACGATCGGCGACCGAGGCATCCTGGTAGTCCAGGGTGTTGTGCGCCATCGCTTCGAAATCCGGCGTCCTGCCGCTGAGCTTGGAAAAAATCATATAGACGTAGTCGGGGGTCGATGGTTCCGGCTTTCTGGCCTGCAAAGTGTAGCTCGCGGCCTCTTCCGCTGCCGCCGTCGGCGCCGGCAGGGCATAGAGGCAGAAAAGCGCGGCGAGTATTCCAAGATAAACTGTTTTTTTCATGCTGTTATCCGCTTCAGACTCCCATCTATAATAGTATATCATAAATCTGAGCAATATATTAACGGGGCGGGCAACCGTATGAAAAAAGGCCGGAATTCAGCGGGAAAAGACGAAGAGGGGCGGCGGCTGTGGCAGGGGGTGACGCGCAGCGTCAAGGCCTATGCGCCCGCCAAGGACCCGTCCCCCAAGGCGGCCGCCGCCCCCGCTAAAACGCACCCTGTGACTAAAACCCCGGCGGAGCCTGCCGCCCCTTCCCCTTCCTCCCGCGGTTTTGACCGTTCGACCGCCACCAAACTCAAGCGCGGCCAGTTGCCGCTGGAGGGCCGGCTGGACCTGCACGGCATGACGCAGCAGGAGGCCTTCGACGCCTTGCAGGGTTTTTTGCGCGCGGCGGCGGCGCACCAAAAAAGGACGGTGCTGGTCATTACCGGCAAGGGGCAGCGGTCGGAAGGGGTGTTGCGGCGCCTGCTGCCGCTGTGGCTGGAGGAGCCGTCGTTGAAAAAATACATTCTTGCCGTCACCGGCGCCGCCGCGAAAGACGGCGGGTCGGGCGCTTTTTATATCCGCCTGCGGAAACCTAAAAATTAGAAGGAAAGCTAGCTTTTCGCCTGATCGGGGCCCAGCGGCCGGATGGAAATTTTCTTGCCGGGGAGGATGCCCGTATCCGGCGACGGATTCCCGCCGAGCTCGGTCAGTTTTTTCCGCGCGCTTTCTATGGCGGCCTGCCCGTAGTTTTCAAAGTTGAACTCGTGCAGGACCGGCGGGAATGCCTTGTTGCTGAATTCGTAAATCTCGCTGACGCGCTGCGTCGCAAAGTTGAAAATGACCTTCAATGTCGGGTTGTTCGCATCATCAATGTTTTTCTTTTCCACCAGTGTCTCGTGGTCGGCGGCGGTATAGCGACCGTACTCCCAGTAGAGTTCACGGAGATCTTTGTACAGGAGCGGCTTGTTGTAAGCCTGGGCGTTCTGCATCTGGGCGGGGATGATGCTGCCGGAAAGCCCGGTGCGGGCGAAGAGCCTGCCCATCTCGATCCCGCAGTCCTCGACGGCGCGCGAAAAATATCTGCCGCTGTCATAGGCCGGGTCTGCCCCCAGCTTGAACAGTTCCCCAGTCGTCTCCAGGCTGCCGGAGGTTTGCAGGTCGGGACAGAAAACGATGGCGCGGCTTGACCAGTTTAGCGCATCGTTGAGTTGGAGGGAGACTCCCTGTTTGCGGGCGGTCAGGTAAATTTTCTGCAGGTCTTCCGTCGGGCCGAAACAGGCTTTGGCATTCAAAGCGGTCTGCCAGTCCAGGTGCCTGCCGGTACAGGCCGCAATCAGGCCCTTAGTGTCCAGCCGGGAGAGCGTGTAAACGAGGCGGTGGGAGCTCCATTTGTTGCTGGAGATCCGGCTGGCGGCGGTGCGCATTTTTTCTTGCGCGGCGGGGGACAGCTGCTCTCCTGCGGTGTCGCGCAGGACGTCGTTCAGGTAATCCGCCGTCTGCTGCCATTGCTTGAGATCGCTGCTGTTATTAAAAAAATCCATCGTGGCGCTTTTCTTCCCGGGAGCGGGACCAGAGTTGATGACCCCGTTTTTTTAGGACAAAAATGGCAATATGTCAATAGACATACATTTACATATCTTTATAAGGAGAATTCTTCTATAAAAATATCCCGTCTTTGGCTACTATTCCCCTGATTTGACGGCAGAATGAGGCTCTCTATGCACCGACTCCATCATTGTATCCGGATTTTGCTGGCCAGCGCTGTTTTGGCCATGGCCGCGGCTTGGCCGGCCGCCGCCGCCCCGGCGCCTGAGCCGGCCGCAGTGTCCGCTGCCGTAAAAGAATCGCTGCCGGCTCCCAAGGTCAAGGCGGCGGTCATGAAACCGGTCCGCCGCCCGGTCCGGATGGGTTCTGACGAGGCCCTGCCGGCGACAGATATAGACGAGACCCTCCCGTTGCCGAAGTATCCGGAAGGCGCCCGCACGGCGACGGGGAAGATGCAAACCTATGCGATGGGCGAGGAAGATACGCTGATCGATGTGGCGCGTTATTACCATCTGGGTTATATCGAGGCGCGCGCCGCCAACCTAAGGATGGACCCGTGGACGCCGGTGCCGGGCGAAGAGGCGGTCATCCCCGCCTTCAGGCTGCTGCCGCGCGCGCCGCAAAAAGGCATCGTGGTCAATCTGGCGCAGATGCGCATGTATTATTTCAAGGACCCGAAAAAAGAACCGCTGACCTTCCCGATCGGCATCGGCCGCGAAGGCCTTCAGACGCCGACCGGGGAGACCAGGATCGTCCGCAAGGCGGCGGGCCCCACATGGTTTCCGACCGAGCGGATGCGTGAGGAAAAACCCTATCTTCCCGTCGCTGTCCCCGCCGGCCCCTCCAACCCGCTCGGCACTCACGCGCTGTATCTGGGCTGGCCGACCTTCCTGATCCACGGCTCCAACAAGCCCTGGGCAATCGGCCGCCGCGTCAGCTCCGGCTGTATGCGGATGTATCCTGAAGACATTGCCGAGCTTTATAAAATGGCGCCCGTCGGCACCAAGGTCACGGTGGTCGATCAGCCGATACTGGTGGGCTGGGTGGAGGGTGAGCTTTATCTGGAGGCAAACCCTTCGAAAACCCAGGGCAATGACATCGAAATCGACGGCGAATATACCGTCAAGGAATTTGACGCCGCGCTCAGGCAAATAATTATCAATGCCGCCGACGTGAAGGCCGAAATGATTGACTGGGACATCGTCAAAAAGGTTGTCGAAGAGCGCGCCGGATATCCGGTGCCCATCGCCAACGCGAAAAACCCGCCGCCGCCGAAAAAGAAATCTGTCCGTGTCGAGCGCAGGTTCAATTACAATTGATATTGCCGGCGCATCTTACAACAAAACCGCACCGTGAATATTTCACGGTGCGGTTTTTGCTTACCCCGGAAGGGGCAGAAGATTATTTGTGCGATGCTTTGCTGAAAGCTTTGTCAGCTTTGTAGCTTGTATCAGCGTTTTTATCAGCGGTTGAGCATGCGGCGAGAGCCAGAACCGCGAGCACCGAAAGTGCCATTGTAAAACGTTTCATTGTTATTTCCCCTTTTGGTAGGCGTCCCCGGGCGGAGACAAGTTGTACGACATTGTAACCATAAACTGTTGACTGTAGGATTTGCAGCAAGTCTATAGACTTACCCTGCCTAAGATAGTCACATGGCGCGCAAGACACAAGGACATTTAGCGCGCCTGGAGCGACTGTATTTTTCGGAAATAAGCATCGACGCCGTCGAGCATGGAGGAAGCGATTTTGCTCTGGAACTGGCTTGAACCAAGGAGTTTGGCCTCTTCGGGGTTGGAAAGAAACCCGATTTCAACCAGCACGGAAGGAACGTCCGGCGCCTTGAGGACGGCGAATCCTGCCGACCTGTGTGATTTTGGCAACAGTCGGACGTCTTTTTGCAGGAGCGCATAGCGGAGCATTTTGGCGAACATGTTCGACTCGTTCATCTTCTCCCGCATGGCAAGGTCCAGCAGGATATCCGCCACGTCCTGGCTTTCCTGGCCGAGATCGACCCCGGCCACGAAGCCGGAATTGTTTTCATCCTCGGCCAGGCGCGCGGTTTCGGCGTCCGAGGCCGTCTCGGACAGGGTGTATATGGACACCCCGCGCACCCCTTTGCGGCCGATCTTGTCAGCATGGATGGAAATAAACAGGTCGCCATCGACGCGCCGCGAGATATCGACGCGCTCGTGCAGCTTGATATAGACATCCTTGTCACGCGTCAGCACGACCCTGTAACGGCCGGTTTCCTCCATCTGGCGCTTCAGTTCTGCGGCGACCCGCAGCGTAATGTCTTTTTCCTTGACCCCGTAATCCATGGCGCCCGGATCTCCGCCGCCGTGCCCGGCATCAATCACGACCGTGTATTGTTTTGGCGGCCGGCGCAGGGGGGTCAGGGCCGGAACGGCTGTCAGGGAGGCAACCTTGACAAGATTGTTTTGCACGGCGACATAGCCGGAACCCTGGGGCGTCTTGACGGCACCAACCCCTTTTAAGCCGCTGTTGCCGGAGATATCGCCCTTCCTGGCGTTGAACAGGCTGAGGGATGCCGGCTGCAGGTCGATCACCAGGCGGTCTTTGCTGAAATCATCCTTGGCGAGCGGAAAAACATTGGCGATGAGGGCCGGATTTTTAATGTCGAAAATGACGCGGGTCAGCCCGTCGTCGAGGACGCCGCTGCGATAGGCCTTGACGATATTGTTGGTGATGAACTTCGATTGATAGGTTTTCCACTCCGTGGCGGGCAGGTCGAGCACGATGCGGTAGGGCTGGTCGAGCGCAAAGGCGCGGAAATCGGTTTTCTGGTTGAGGTCGAGCACAATGCGCGCGCCCTCGCCGGAGGTGACCCCGGTGCGGATGTTTTCGACGCTCAGCTTTTCCCCGGCGGCAAGGGCGGCGGAAGAAATGATTAAACTAAAAAATATGAAAAATAATAAACACCAGCGCATGAGTCAGTATAGCCCCGAATGGCTGTCGGCATCAAGTTTCGCAGCGGCTAACGATTCATTAGCCAAGCCCATCTGGAAGGCCTACCCGACCAGACGGCAACCTGTTCCCGAGAATCCCGGTAGCCGTTGTAGTCGATCGGTTTTGCAGAGGCTTGATTGAAGGCTTTGCACAGGCTCTCCGGCGTTTCGCCGCCGGCGCCGATATGGAGCGCGGTGACGTTGCCGGGGTCTTTTCCCAGCGCCTTGGCGAAGGCCATGGCCAGTTTTTCCCATTGCTTCGGCTTGACCCGGTCGCCGAGGGTTTCGAGGGAGTCGAAGACCAGCTCGCCTTTTTTGCCGCGCCAATCAAGATCCTTCGCTGCGCTCAGGATGACAGCGGAGAAGAGGTGTCCCCCCATGGGGAATGTATAAAAGACAATAAAAAAAACATAAGATTATGAAAAATAATTAACCATTGCACAGAATCGGTGAACATCGTTATGATGTCCCTGCGACAAAAGGCGCTCTTTCCACATGTTATGTGTAACGAGAGGGCGCTGTGGTCAACAAGTTTTGAGGTTGGTCTGTTTTGATACCTCCTGCACCTTTGCAGTAGAACAGGCCCGGTGATGAGATAGGCTGATATGAAGCAGCGTCGGTTCCTTATATTGACGCTCCCGATAACGGTAGTATAGACGGAAGCCTGTTTTAAAACCGCCCACCTTGAGAAGAACAGAGATGCGCCGCCCGCTCCCCATGTCGCTACGGGACGGGCTCAGGGCCTGCATCGAAAAAGGATTGATACCATGACGAAACGGATGCTGATTGACGCAACCCATCCCGAAGAAACACGGGTGGCGGTTATCTCCGGCAACAAGCTTGAAGAATACGATTTTGAAACGGTCGTCCGCAAGCAGCTCAAAAGCAATATTTACCTGGTCAAGGTCTCGCGGGTAGAACCCTCCCTGCAGGCGGCCTTCGTCGATTTCGGCGGCAACCGCCACGGCTTCCTACCGTTCCCTGAAATTCACCACGATTACTACCGTATTCCGATCGCCGACCGCGAGGCTTTGCTGGCCGAGGAGCTGGCCCTGTCCGCCGCCCAGGCCGCCCGCGAGGACGCCGAGGACGCCGCCGAGCTCGCCGCTGCCGGCGAAACCCTGGAAGATGCGGAAGCGGGCGGGGAGGGGGAAGAGCTTTCCTCCGCGCCTGACGAAGCTGAAGAGATGAAAGAAGCGCCTTATGTTCCCCAGCATACCGGTTCGTTTGCAGCGGAGATCGAACAGGACTCCGTCACAGATTCTTCTGCCCTAGAGGAAGAAGAGGCGCAAAAAGAGGAATCAGGGGAAGAAGACGAAGGCAACAGCCTTCCTGAAACCGAAACGGAGACCGGCGACGACCAGCCGGAGGCAGAGGGCGAAGAAGAGACCGATGTCGAGATGATCGGCGGCGATGTCGTCGATTCCCCGGTGTACCGTTCCAGCATCAAGCGCCGCTATAAAATCCAGGAAGTCATCAAGCGCAACCAGATCATGCTGATCCAGATCAGCAAGGAAGAGCGCGGCAACAAAGGCGCCGCCGTCACCACCTATATCTCCCTGCCCGGCCGCTATTGCGTGCTGATGCCCAATTCCCCCCGCGGCGGCGGCGTCAGCCGCAAGGTGTCGAACGCCAAGGACCGCCAGCGGCTGAAGAAAATCCTCCAGGAGCTGAACGTGCCGGAAGGCATGTCGGTCATCCTGCGCACCGCCGGCGTGGCGCGCGGCGCGGAAGAGATCAAGCGCGACCTCGATTACCTGATGCGCCTGTGGGACCAGATCCGCGAGTTTACCCTGAAATCCAGCGCCCCGGCCCTGATTTACGAGGAAGGCAACCTGATTAAGCGCGCCATCCGCGACCTCTACAAGCGCGATATCGACGAAGTGCATGTGGCGGGCGAAGAGGCTTACAAGAGCGCGCGGGATTTCATGCGCATGCTGATGCCGAGCCACGTTGACCGCGTCCAGTTCTACAACGACGAGACCATGCCGCTGTTTTTCCGCTACAAGGTGGAAAACCAGATTGATGAAATCCACAATTCGACCGTCCATCTCAGATCCGGCGGTTATATCGTCATCAACCCGACCGAGGCGCTGGTGTCGATCGACGTCAACTCCGGCCGCGCCACCAAGGGCCGTCATATCGAGGAAACCGCGCTCAAGACCAACCTCGAAGCCGCGGAAGAAATCGCGCGCCAGCTGCGCCTGCGCGACCAGGGCGGCCTGATCGTCATCGACTTCATCGACATGGAAGACAACCGCAACAACCGCATCGTCGAGCGCAAGATGCGCGACGCCATGCAGCACGACCGCGCCCGCATCCAGCTGGGGCGCATCTCGGCCTTCGGCCTGATGGAGCTTTCCCGCCAGCGCCTGCACCCGAGCCTGGTCGAAACCAATTTCGAGACCTGTACGCATTGCAACGGCTCCGGCCTGGTGCGGACGGTCGAGACCACCGGCGTCATCGTCCTGCGCGCGATCGAAGAAGAGGGCATGCGCGGACGCGCGGCCGAAATCAAGGTCAGCGTTCCGACCGAGGTCGCCCTGTATATTTTCAACAACAAGCGGGACATGCTGACTGCCATCGAGAAACGCCACGGCATCCGCGTCAATCTCCAGGCCAATGACACCCTGATAAAGCCCAACTACACCATTGAGACCGTGCGCGCGACGGGAGCCCCGGCCGAACGCCAATCACAGCGCCCGGCGCCGGTGAAAACCGTCGATATTTCCGATCTGCCGGAATTATCCGAGGCGGAAATGGGCGACAGCGCCGAAGCGGACCAGGATTTTTCCGCCGATGAGGAAATCGGCGCTGAGGGCAGGGGGGAAAGCGCGGGCGGCGAACGCCATGTGCGCCATGCCCGTAGCGGCAACACCGATGAGCGCGAGGGCGGGCAGCGCCGGCGCGGCCGGCGCGGCGGGCGCAATCGCGGCAAGAATCGCGGCGGGCGCGGCGGCCGTGACGGCAACCGCCAGCCCGGCGGCGAACAGAAAACCCAAAGCGGCGAATCCTCGTCTGAAGACAAGCCTGCGCCTGACTATTCCTTTTCGTCGGGAGGCGGGCAGGATAACCGCAGGCCGAAAGCGGAGACCTATGAGGGAAGACCTCCCTCGGCCGCGCCGGAAAATTCTTCTCCGGGTGGCGACGGCCATCTTTCCGGGCAGCAACGCAAAGGCTGGTGGAAACGCCTCACCGAGTAAAGTGCTTCTGTTTTGACAAACAGGAAAAAATGACCGAAATCCGATTCTATCATCTGCAGCAGAAAAAGCTGGAGCAGGCTTTGCCGGAGATTCTGGCCAAGGCGCTGGAGCGCGGGCACCGCGTGGCGGTGAAGGCGGACAGCGCGGAGCGCCTCGAGGCGCTGAACGGCATTCTCTGGACTTATGATCCGGAAAGTTTTTTGCCGCACGGCATGGCCCGGGACGGGCATGAAGCGGAACAGCCGGTCTGGCTCACGACGGAAGATGATAACCCCAACCAGGCAAGCGTGCTGGTCCTGGTCGATGGCGCGCCTTCGGCGGCGGTGGAAAAATTCGAGCTGTGCTGTGAAATATTCGACGGTAACGACGCCGCAGCGGTCGGGGCGGCGCGGCAGCGCTGGAAAACCTATAAGGACAAGGGTTTTTCCCTGACCTACTTCCAGCAGGATGATGCCGGCAAGTGGCAGAAGAAATAGTTTTCAACTTTTAATTATGAGCGACTTTTTCGGGCTTGTGGGCCGGCCGGTCGTTTTGCGCGACGGCCGTGACATGGCCGAAGTCTTCAAATTCGCCCTGGGTTTCCGCCACGATGTTTTGGAACAATTTCAGCTCTTTGCCTTTCAGGGCCTTGCCGGTCGGGAGCTTGACCGAGGCGGGGTTGACCTGGGTGTTGTTCACCATGACCTCATAATGCAGGTGCGGCCCGGTGGAGCGGCCGGTGGTGCCGATGTAGCCGATGACCTGGCCCTGTTTCACGCGGCTGCCGCTGTGCAGTCCGGCCTTGAATTTGCTCATGTGGGCGTAGGCGGTTTCCAGCCCGGCCCGGTGGCGGATGCGGATATAATTGCCGTAGCTGCTGAAGGGGCCGAGCCTGGCGATGACGCCGTCGCCGGCCGCATAAATCGGGGTGCCGCGCGGGGCGGCGAAATCGACGCCCTTGTGCATTTTGCTGTAGCCGAGCACCGGATGCTTGCGCATGCCGAAGCCGGAAGACAGTCGGGCGCCATCGACCGGCGTTTTCATCAGCGGTTTCTTGGCCGAGCGGCCGCCGTTATCATAGTAGTCGGCATCGCCGCGCGCGTCCTCGAAACGGTAGAAGGGCATGGCATTGTCGCCCAGCGTCAGCTTGGCATAGACAATGTTGCCCTTGCCGCGGACGGTTTTCCCGTCTTCGGTCTTGTATTCTTCATACATCACCTCGAAGGCGTCGCCGGAATGGATCTCGCGCTGGAAATCGACGTTCCAGGAATACATCTTAATCAGGTCAAGGATGACGCCGTCCGGAACGCCGGCGGCCTTGGCATCGACATAGAGGGAGCTGTCGATGGTGCCCCTGTAGCCGTTCAGGGTGCGGTGGACGGATTTCTCTTCCTTGTTCACCGTGTAGCGCCCGTCATCGTCACGGTTGACCGTGACGGTGTTGATGATGTCCTTTTCGATGCGCACGCCCTTGAATTTCGGGTCGGCAATCGACGGGTCCTTGTGGAAAAAGACGGTGATTTCATGGCCGGGGTTGATGTCGCGCGGGTTATAAACCTTGCTCAGCGCCTGGACGGCCCGGTAGGCGTCCTCGCGGGGAACGAAGGCTTTTTTGACCAGAAGGTCCATCAGCGTGTCGCCTTTGCCGACGACGACTTTCTTTTCAGAGACCAGCAGGTCGTTGCTGGCCTCCAGCATGTTGCTGATGCCGGTCTGGATGGAGGAAAGATGATCGGCGAGCGGCGAGCTCATGGCCGGGCGCGCAAACGGCTTGAGGGGAAAGTCGGTCCCGGGGCCGTTGAGGGTTTCATCCGCGTGCTGTTCAGCCAGGCCGGGCCGGGGGGCGACAAAAGCCGCTGTTTGCCGCGGCGCGGCGGCGGCATCGGTTTCAGGCTTGTTAAAAGACAGGACGCCATAGACGGCCGCGCAAGCGGCAACGATGGCCGTCACCTGACGCAGGCCGGCAACGTGGCGGCGAAAGAACTGTTTCCGATAGAGGCTGTATTGAATCAATATATTGAAACCTTTTTATGCGTGCGTTCCGGGAGTAAACGTAAAACGAAGGATGAAGAACAAGCCCGGGAAGTTACTGAAGGACAGCAACAACTTGCGTAACAGCTGGATAATACCTTTAAAAATGTTACTCGCGCAAATAAAAATGACCCGTTATATTTCATAAGGCCTTAGATTCACCCCGGATGAATTACATAAAATAAAAACCGCATAAAGAAGCAGGTGCTATTTTGCTAGCGCAGTCTCAGGCGCAGCTGGCAGGTGAAAACCAGCGGCGTCAGGTCCGGCACCGGCGGTAGCATGTCGATCTTTGCATTCAGCCGGCCGTTTCTCGAGCCGAGGCGCAGATAAGGCATGGCGGCGGGGATGATGGATTCATTGTACCCCGTGATGATGCCCGCTTCAGCGCCGAAGCCGATGCGCTTTTTCCCGCTGGTTTCAATGCCCGCCAGCGCATAAACGGAAGGCACTTCCATGCTGTTGCGATAGATCCCGGCGCCGACATGGAAGCGGTCGCGCAGGCGGTATTCAAAGCCGATGCCGGGGTTGATGTTGTTATAGCCGCCGCCGATGTGGTAGGAGACCGTTTCAAAAACCAGCGAGACTTTGCCCGCCGAAATATCCTGCGCGATCTTTCCCTTATGCGGGCTCACCGCCGCAATTTGTTGCTGGGCGTTGCCTTGCGTGGCAAACAGGCTTTGCAATGTCAGCAGCGCCGTTAAAAAAAACTTTTTCACGCCCGAATCCATTTTTCAGAATTTATACATATTTCGGGGCATGCTACCAGTCAGGGTGGATATGTCAATATGCTGTTTAACAGCCCCGTTTTGCTAGAAACTCAAAGCAGCGCCCAGAGTTACCGCCGCCGCAGGGTTGCCGGTGTCGCCGGTATGGGCGCTGAGGCGGCTTTGCAGCTGCACACCCTCGACGACGCGCCAGTTCGCGCCAATCGCAGCCTCCGCCCAATCCCTTTTGCCGGCATCCAGGCCGATGTCCTGAATCAAGTTGCCTGCGCTATCGAAGAATTTATTTTTGCCATCATCAAGGCGATGGCCCCAGGCGATGCGTCCGCTCAGGATGACCTCATCGCTGAGGCTGAATTTATCCTGCAGCCCGAGACGGACTTCAGACGAGGCTATATTCCGGCCGCGGTAATCCGCCGGCGCGCTGCCGTCTGGTTCGCGGAAAGCATGGGCCCGCGCCATCGACCAGCGGTAATCCGCATAGGGCATCAGCCTGTGGCGCGGAGGACCCTGAAACTCCCACCCCGCTTGCGCCGCAAGACCATAGGCGACGGCGCCGGTCTCGCCGTGCGATGCCTCAAGCCCGCCGCCATTGTCGTAGTAATGTGTTTCGCGCAGGTCGAGATCGGCGACCTGTCCTGTGGCGAAAAGGCGCAGGCCTGACGCGGAGGGCGTATAAGCCGCCAGCAGGGAAGCGCCGCGTGACGTCATTCCGCTGACGCTGCCGCCGGGATCCAGCCCCTCGTGTGACTTCGCGCCGCTCAGGGCCAGGCCCAGCATGATATCGTCGGTGATCTTGTTGCTGAAGCCCAGCATGCCGCTGCCCAGATTGCTGTCCATGTCCCCGCTTTGGCCCCCGCCGAAACTGCCGGCGGCGAAATACGCCCGGCGTCGGCAGGGCGCCGGTTTTTCAACGGTCTCCGCCGCCTCACGATGACATGAAGCCGTGGTGTCGAAGGCGCCCATGTTTTCGGCCATGAAAAGAGAGTCGCCCAGTTGCGCGGTTAAAATTGAAAAATACAGGTGCAGAAAGAAAAGAGTACCGCCGAGCATGTTGACCCCCTGTTAAAATTATGGCTAATTCAAGCCGGTCACCCTGAAAATATTTTAGGCAAACCTTCTTCAAATTGCCATTAACTTTACAGCCGCGGCATTTTTACGTGCATCCTCTGGACGCATATGTATATTTGTGTAGGATGCAGGATTAACCAAGAGGGTCATATGACAGCCACCAGTTCTATCATGAAGGGAAAGCGCGGCCTGATTATGGGCGTTGCGAACGATCGGTCGATTGCCTGGGGCATTGCCGAGACGGTCCACCGCCACGGCGCGGAGCTGGCCTTCACCTTTCAGGGCGAAGCGCTGGAGAAGCGCGTCCGCCCGCTGGCCGATTCGGTGGGCTCCAAGATCGTCGTCCCCTGCGACGTCACCGACCCGAAAAGCATTGACGCCACGTTTGCCGCGATCGAGAAAGAATGGGGCGGGCTCGATTTCCTCGTGCACGCAATCGCCTATTCCGACAAGAACGAACTGGACGGGATGTACCTCGACACCAGCCGCGACAATTTTCTCAAGACCATGGACATCTCCGTCTATTCCTTCACCGCCGTGGCGCAGCGAGCGGTGCCGCTGATGAAAAACGGCGGCAGCCTGGTCACCATGACCTATCACGGCGCCGAGCGCGTGATGCCGCATTATAATGTGATGGGCGTCGCCAAGGCGGCGCTGGAAGCCTCGGTGCGCTACCTGGCGAGCGACGTGGGCAAGAACAATATCCGCGTCAACGCCATTAGCGCCGGCCCGATCAAGACCCTCGCCGCCAGCGGCATCGGCGATTTCCGCTATATCCTGAAATGGAACGAATTGAACTCGCCGCTCCGCCGCAACATCACCACCCAGGAAGTTGGCGGGGCGGGATTGTTCCTGCTCAGCGACCTCGGCTCCGGCGTGACCGGTGAAATCCTCTATGTCGATTCAGGTTACAACACCATCGGCATGGTCGCCGTCGATTCCGCCAAGCAGACGGCGGAGCTGCTCAACGGCCTCAGCCAATAATCTTGCCGATCATCTGCGAGGTATAGTTCACCACCGGGATGATGCGCCCGTAGTTGAGGCGCGTGGGGCCGATGACGCCGATGGCGCCGATCACTTTCGCTTCCTGGTTCTTGTAGGGCGCGACGATCATGGTGCAGCCGGAGTGGCTGAACAGCTTGTTTTCCGCACCGATGAAGATTTTCACCCCATCGGCCAGGGTGGCCGCCTGCAGGAGCTTGAGCAGGGTTTCCTTGGCCTCCAGCGCGCCGAACAGGCTGCGGATGCGCTCGAGGTCCTCGAGGGCGGTGATGTCGTCGAGCAGGTTGGACTGCCCGCGGATGAAAAGATGCCCGCCGCTTTCCCGCGACGAGAAACTGGCGATCCCCGAGGCCACGACCTTGGCGGTCAGGGCATCCAGCTGCGTGCGGTGGCTTTGCAATTCCATTTTGATCTGCTCGACGGCCTGCGGCAGGGTCTTGTGGGCGATATGCGCGTTGAGGTAATTGGAGGCCTGCTGCAGCGACGTCGCTGTCACCTCCAGCGGCACTTCCATCATGCGGTTTTCCACGCCGCCCAAATGGCTGACGAGGATGGCCAGCGCCCGGCCTGGCGCCAGCAGCACAAATTCAACCTGGCGGATGGGGTTTTCGGCCTTGGGCGCGAACACCAGCCCGGCGCAGGACGACAGCCCCGACAGAAAGCTGCTGGTCTGTTCGAGGATGTCGGGCAGCGCCTGCCCCCGGACGTCCTGGATTTCCTGTTCTATTTTCTGGCGGTCGGCCGCGGGCAGGTCGTTGACCTCCAGCAGGCCCTCGACAAAGACGGTCATCCCCGTGTCCGTCGGCAGGCGCCCGGCGGAGGTGTGCGGCGAATAGAGCAGGCCCAGTTCCTCCAGCTCCACCATGGCATGGCGGATGGTGGCGGGCGACAGGTTGATGCCCGGCTTCTGCGAGATCAGCTTGGAGCCGACCGGTTCTCCGGTTTCGACGTAAGCGTCGATCACCAGCCGGAGAATCTGCCGCGTGCGTTCATTCAATTCATCGATCATGGCTTTTAATATAAGTAAGAAGGGATTGAAATATCAACAGATTCTGGCTAATTTAATTATTGACATAATCAGAAGAATTGTTTATATTACGAATCTCTTTTAGTGCTAAAGAATAACGAGCAATAACATAACCTTGAGTGGAATCGATGGCTGAAAAACCGGATTATTACACAGTATTGGGAGTTCCTAAAACGGCTTCGCTGGAAGAGATCAAGAAGGCGTTCAAGAGTATTACCATGAAGTACCATCCGGATATGGTGCGTAATAAATCCGAAGCTGATCAAAAAAAGGCGGCGGAAATATTCCAGCCGGCCAAGGAAGCCAGCGAAGTCCTGACCGATGCGACCAAGCGCGCCACCTACGACAAGTTCGGCCACCAGGGGCTGGAGAACGTCAAGAACGGTAGCGGCAACAGCCAAAGCTACACGGATGCCGCCGGGCCGGTAAAATTAAAAACCTGGTCCGAAACGGACACCTTCAGCTTCTTTGAAAAAAAGAGCAGCGGTAACGGCAACAACTCATCGGTGGGTTCTGACGGGCTGACCGCCGACGAGCGCCGCCAGAAGAACGCGGAGGAGCGGAGAAAAAACCGCGGAACGGCGAACGGCAATACCCCGTCCACCAAAGAAACTTTTAACGAGACGGCGGAAAAACTTGGCGATGCGGCAGAGCAGCTGAAAGACGCCAATTTGTCCGTTGACGATCTCCAGCGGATCCGCGACAAGGCCGCGGACCTGATCAGGGAAGTCGATGCGGCGATTGTCCGCGCCCGCAAAAACAACGGGCCTAAACCTTAAAACAACGACACTTTAGAAAAAGGATAAATACCATGCGCCCCTCAGGCCGCGCCGTCGATCAGTTACGGGAGATCATTCTGGAGCCCGGTTTTTCCCGCCATGCCGAAGGCTCGTGCATGGCGCGCTTCGGCAATACCCACGTGCTTTGCACCGCCACGGTGGAAGCGAAGGTGCCGTCCTGGCTGAAGAACAAGGGGCGCGGCTGGGTGACGGCCGAATACGGCATGCTGCCGCGCGCGACCGGCACCCGCACCGACCGCGAAGCCGCCCGCGGCAAGCAGTCGGGGCGCACCCAGGAAATCCAGCGCCTGATCGGCCGCGCCATGCGCGCGGTGGTCGATCTGCCTTTGCTGGGCGAAACCCAGATCACCATTGACTGCGACGTGATCCAGGCCGACGGCGGCACCCGCACCGCGGCGATCACCGGCTCTTACGTCGCCCTGCACCAGGCCTGCGCGCACCTGCAAAAAATCGGCGCCCTCAAGCAAAACCCGCTGATCGATGAAGTGGCGGCGGTTTCCTGCGGGCTTTATAAGGGCGTGCCCGTCCTCGATCTTGATTACGCCGAGGATTCGACGGCCGAAGCGGATGCCAATTTCGTCATGACCGGCAAGGGCGGGTTGGTGGAAATCCAGGGCACCGCCGAACAGCGCGCCTTCAGCGAAGAGCAGTTCATGGAACTGATGCAGCTGGCGCGCGCCGGCATCAACGGCCTGATCGAACACCAGCGCCGCGCCCTGTCCAGCCTAAAATGACGCGGAAGTTTTCAGGCCCCGAGCTGGTGGTCGCCACCCACAACCAGGGCAAGCTGGCTGAAATTTCAGAGATGTTGCGCGGGCGGAATATAAAGCTGTATGCCGCGTCCGATTTCGGCCTTGAATCCCCGCCGGAGACCGGCACGACGTTCATTGAAAATTCACTCCTGAAGGCGCGGTTTGTCGCTTCGGCGACGGGAAAAATCGCCCTGGCGGACGACAGCGGCATCTGCGTCGATGCGCTGGGCGGCGCCCCCGGCGTCTATACCGCAGACTGGGCGGAAGAACCGGGCGCGCGCGATTTCAATTATGCCATGAAAAAAATCCACGACGGCATCGGCAATGATCCGGACCGCCGGGCGCATTTCGTCAGCGTGCTGACGCTGTGCTGGCCGGACGGCCACTGTGAAACGGTCGAGGGCTTCGCGCACGGGAAGATCATCTGGCCGCCGCGCGGGCAGCACGGCCACGGCTGCGACCCGGTTTTCATGCCGGACGGCTACGATATCACCTATGCGGAAATGGCCGCTGCCGAAAAAAACCGGATCAGCCACCGCGCGGAGGCATTCCGCAAGATGATCGACAAATGCTTCCGTTAGCCGTCTATATCCACTGGCCGTTCTGCAAGTTCAAGTGCCCTTACTGCGACTTCAACAGCCATGTGCGGGAAAAGATCAACCATCCTGAATGGCAGCGCGGCTATCTGGACGAGCTGCGCTATTACCGTGAGCAGACCGGTCCGCGCTTGATTAAATCCATTTTTTTCGGCGGCGGCACGCCATCGCTGATGGAGCCCGCCACCGTCGCGGCGGTGATTTCGGAAGTGGATAAATTGTGGGGGTTGCCCGCGGGAACGGAAGTGACGCTGGAAGCCAACCCGACCTCGGTTGAAGTGGACAAGCTGCGCGGATTCAAGGCGGCGGGGGTGAATCGCGTCTCGCTCGGCGTGCAGTCGCTGCGCGACGCGGCGTTAAGAAAATTGGGGCGGCAGCATTCCGCCGCCGAGGCCCTGGCAGCGGTGAAGACCGCCGCGTCGGTTTTTGAGCGCTATTCCTTCGACCTGATTTATGCGCGGCCGGAGCAGAGCCTCGCCGGGTGGAAGCAGGAACTGGAGGAGGCGCTGGAATATTCCGCCGACCATATGTCGCTCTATCAGCTGACCATCGAGGAAGGCACCGCCTACCACACCCTGCACCAAAGGGGGGAGCTGAAAATCCCCGATGAAAATGCGGCGGCGGATATGTACGAGCTGACGCAGGAGATGATGGATCGCCGCGGCCTGCCCGCTTACGAAATTTCCAACCATGCCCGCCCCGGCGCCGAGTCGCAGCATAACCTCGTTTATTGGCGCTACGGCGATTACGCGGGTGTCGGGCCCGGTGCGCACGGGCGCCTGACGATCAAGGCGGAAAAGCTGGCGACGCGCGCCCATAAAGCGCCCGAAGTGTGGCTGGAGCGGGTAAGAAAGGAACGTCATGGTTCCCACCCCTTTGAAGTTATTGATTTTTTCAAGCGCGGCCAGGAAATGCTGATGATGGGGCTGCGTCTGCGCGATGGGGTTTTGCTTGACGATTTTCTGAAAGAAACGCACACTCCCCTTTCGCGGTTCATCCATGCGCAGCGCCTGCAAGCGCTGCTGGATGAGGGGTTCATGGAGCTGACGGAACAGCATCTGCGGGCCACCGCGGCAGGGCGTCAGCGGTTGAATGCGGTCCTTTCCCATTTGGTGTCACAATAAGAGTGTTTTTATGATGCAAGTCGCCTTCCAGAACAGCCCGCGCGAATTTCTCGACAAGTGCGGCCCTTATCTCGAACGGAACGAGGCGGAGCACAACCTGATCCTGACCCTGTGCCAGGGTGCCGAGCAGAAACTGCAGCGGGGGGAGAAGGTCGATATCCGCTTCGGCGTCCTTTCCAATGAAGAGGGTCTTGTCCTGGTCGCCGCGCAGACGCCGCCGAATAATCTGGTCCTCAGCAAAGCCAGCGGGCCGGACATCGAGAAATTCGCGGAAACGCTGGCCGAACATCAATTCAGTTTTCCCGGCATCGTCGGGCCGAGCGACGTCGCCAGCGTTTTTTCCAACAAATGGACCCAGCTTACCGGGCAGAAGCCGGTTGAATACATGGACCAGATCATCTATATGCTGAAAAAAGTCACTTTCCCCCCGCCGGTGGAGGGCAAGCTGCGTCTGGCCCGGCCGGAAGAGGCGGCGCTCATCGCCGAATGGTTTTCGGCTTTCACCAAGGATGCCATGCCCAAGGCGGAACATGTCAACAGCCAGGACGCGCTGAAAAAAAGCGCCGAGATGATTAAGGCCGGGCGCGTCGTGGTCTGGGATGTCAACGGCGTCCCCGTGGCGCAGGCGGGCATCTCCGGCACGTCCACGGCGGCGCGGATCAGCATGGTCTATACCCCGGCCGAACAGCGCGGCCGCGGTTACGCCAGCGCGGTGGTGGCGCATCTGAGCCAGATGCTGCTCGATCAGGGCAAGAAGATGTGCTGCCTGTACGCCGACGCGCGCAACCCGGTGTCCAATTCCATCTATCGCAAGATCGGCTATGAATTTGTCGGACGCTCCAGCCTCTATGTGCTGGAAAAAATTTAGGCGCTAGATCGACAGATTCCGTCCGGAGGATTTCGGCGCCGGCGGCGGCGTGAACCCTTCCAGCGCGGCCTTGAATTCCCGGCAGGCATGCTCATAAGTTTCGGCCAGCACGTTGAACGAAAACGCCATTTGTTTTTTCAGCGCCTCGATGTCGTTTTCACCGGTCGCCGCGCCGAAAGCGCCGGCCGGTTTTTCCGTCATTATTTTCTGGCCGATGATTTGCCGGCTCTTGGACAGGTCGCCTTTCGCCGCTTCGACCAGGCGGAGGCAGAAGAACAGCGCCGCCTCCCGTCCGGTCGTGTAACCAACGCTGAAATACATCTGCTCGAACTGCGGCGGCTTGACGCCCAGCGCGGCGGCAAGGGAGCTGGAACGCAGGCTCATCCGCGACAGGGCTTCGGTCATCGATCCCGGCTGGCTGCCGGGCGCGCCGTTTTTCAGGTGCCGGATGGCGTTGAGGAACAGCGACCAGGTTTCTTTTTCCGCGCTGGAACGCATGGAATCTGCGGACATCTCGTCGAAGCGGAGCAGGAGGGCGGGCGTGGCGGCCTTCACCCGCGCGTCAATCAGCGCGATCACCATGTCGAATGTTTCGCTGCGGCTCTGCTGGAAAGTCTTGTCGTGACCGTCTGACATCGCTCATGACCCCCTACCTCCTATTGTAACAAACAATGGGGGAAATGGGCAAGGAAGTTACATAATTTAAGGCGCGGGAGCGGCGGTCGGGGGAAGGGGCGTCGCCTGCGGGGCGCCACCGCCGGGCAGCATCTTGATGCCGTCGAACAGTGTTTTGGTGTCGCTCTTGATTTCAAAGGGGTAGCTGTAAACGGCGGGGCCGCCGGCCGGCTTTTCGGATTGCCCCATCATCATCATGAGGGTCAGCCCGTTGATGTAGCCGTTCAGCTCCGGGTCCGCGCCGGGTTTTGCCGCCGCCGTCTTCAGCTTGAGGAGGGATTCTTCCAGGCCTTTGAGCGACAAGGTTATTTTTCCGGTCATGCCCAGGGCGGCGGCGGGGTTCGCCTCGACCCTGCCGGTGATGCCGGTCTCCAGATCCTGGCTTTTCAGGAAAGTGTCTTGTATCGAAAGCGAGGTTCCCGCGGTTTGCAGGATTTGCATCGATGTGCTGAAGATGGCCCGGAGCTGCTCTTGCGCCGCGCCGTTCGCGGCGGGAGAGGAGGTTTTGGCGGTGTTGAGCATTTCTATCGATTTTTTCAGGTTGTCGAACAGCATCCCGGTGATTTTCTGGATCGGCAGGTTGTCGATGTTGAGCCCGATACTGAGGGCCTGGGGGACCATGCCCGTCAACTCATCGGCGACGGGAGGCAGTTTTACGCCGTTAAAACCGCCCTTGAAGCTGACGGTGGCTTTTTCCTGGCGCCCCCCCTGCAGGCTGCCGTCAAAGGCCATTTTGTCGAGCGTGTATTCGCTGGGGGGCAGGTTTTTTGCCGGATCGCCGCTGATGCTGAGGCTGATGTTCTCGGCGGTCAGTGAATTATTGAAGTTATCGACCATCCCCTGCGTGGCGGAGATCAGGCCGTTGATGAAAGCCAGGTCCTTTTGTTCGGCAGGCATCTGACCGGCGGCGGCGAGATCCTGGATTTTTTTCTTGATTTGCTGTCCCTTGATAATGTCCAGGCCGTCATAAACGTTTGTGGCGTTGATTTTTTTGACGGTGAGCTGCACCGGGCTTTTGCCCGAGGTGCTGAGTTTGACGTCACCCGCCTCCATGTTGCCCTGGCCGCTCCAGGTGCTGTCGTGGCTGTCCTTGAGGTTCATCACGGCCTTCAGCGTGCCGATGGCGATTTCGGTGTTGTCCGCGTCCGACAGCTTGATGAGGATGTCCTGATAAAGGGCGTCGAATCTCGGGTAGATGCCCTTGGCCGGTATCCAGGCGCCGGCGAAGTGCTGGCTCCCGATCGTGATGCTGGCGAGCGGGGCCTGAGCCCCGTTGGTGATGGTCATGACGGCGGGCAGGGCGACGCTGGTCATCCATTCCCCGTCCTTGCCCGGCACGGCATTGATCGTGACGGTGCCGATGTTCAGCTTCTCTTGTGCGCCGAAAGTCACGGACAGGTCGGGAATTTTGACTTCATAAAAAGCCGGTTTCGGGGTCACCGTGACGGCGCCGCCGATGTTGAGGCCGTTGCCGGTGATTTTGGCGAGGTCGGCGCGCCAGAGCAATTCGTTTTCAACGCTCTTTTTGAGCTCGGCGGCGCCCTGGTCGTTGATGATGACAGCGGCAGCCGCTGAACCGGCCAGCATGCTCCACAGGGAAAAGACAAAGAATAAAATGAATATTTTTTTCATAGGCCATCATCCCAAAAAAACACGGCTGTTGCAACAGCCATAAAAGAGTTTTAGAAAGGGTTTCATGAAAAAAGAACGCTATTTTTTGCTGGCCGGCCTATTCCTGTGCTTGGGGCTCCCGGGCCGCCCGGCGGCGGCGGCTTATGTCACCGGGGACGACCTGGCCAGAACCTGCCGGGGCGGCGAATCCGTGAACATTTTCAGCTGCCTGAATTATATCGCGGGCGTGATCGACTACCATGTGATGATGCAATCCCTGGGCACGGCGCCGACCATCGATTTTTGCCTGCCGGACGGCCTGCCGCTCGAGAAGGCGGCGGTGGCCGTCATGCTGTACCTGAAAAAAGCGCCGCAGCATGATTCCTTCATCGCGGCGCCCACGGTGGCCATGGCGTTGCATGAAAAATATCCCTGCGCGCCGATCCGGCCGGCCAAGAAGAAAAAATAATGCCGCAGAGCCGTTTCCAGCTCGTCACGGAATTCCAGCCCGCCGGGGACCAGCCGGCGGCGATCGCCCTGCTGACCGAAGGCCTGCGCCAGGGCGAAAAAAACCAGGTGCTGCTGGGGGTGACCGGCTCGGGCAAGACCTTCACCATCGCCAAGGTGATCGAGGCGGTGCAGCGCCCGACGCTGATCCTCGCCCCCAACAAGACGCTGGCGGCGCAGCTGTACGGCGAGATGCTGGAATTTTTCCCGCACAACGCCGTCGCCTATTTCGTCTCCTACTACGATTACTACCAGCCCGAGGCCTATGTGCCGAAAACCGACACCTTCATCGAGAAGGACGCCAGCATCAACGAGCAGATCGACCGCCTGCGCCATGCGGCGACGCGGGCGCTGCTCGAGCGGCGCGACACCATCGTCGTCGCCAGCGTGTCCTGCATCTACGGCATCGGCGATGTCGAGACCTATCAGGGGATGATCTTCAGCCTCAGCGTCGGCGATAAAGTTGACCGCAACGAGCTGCTGCGGCGGCTGGTGGAAATCCAGTATGCGCGCAACGACGTCGAGTTTTCGCGCGGGACCTTCCGCGTGCGGGGCGATATCGTCGAGATCTTCCCCGCCCACCTCGACGACCGCGCCTGGCGCCTGTCGCTGTTCGGCGATGAAATTGAATCGCTTCAGGAAATCGACGCGCTGACCGGCCGGAAAATGGCGGATCTTTCGAGCGTCATGGTCTATGCCAACAGCCACTACGTCACGCCCAAGCCGACGATGCAGCAGGCCATTAAGCAGATCAAGTCCGACCTGCACCTGCGCCTGGAGGAATTCCGCCAGCAGGGCAAGCTGCTGGAAGAACAGCGCTTAGGCCAGCGCACCTCGTTCGACCTCGAGATGCTGTCGGCGACCGGCATGTGCCCCGGCATCGAAAACTATTCGCGCTACCTGACCGGGCGCAAGGTTGGCGAAGCGCCGCCGACGCTGTTTGAATACCTGCCCGAAGACGCGCTGCTGGTGGTGGATGAAAGCCATGTGATGGTGTCGCAGCTGGGCGGCATGTCGCGCGGCGACCGCGTGCGCAAGCAGACTTTGTCCGACTACGGGTTCCGGCTGCCGGCCTGCCTCGACAACCGCCCGCTGACCTTCGAGGAATGGGATGGCTTAAGGCCGCAGACGATTTTCGTTTCGGCGACGCCCGGCGACTGGGAACTGCAGCAGACCGGCGGTGTTTTCGCCGAACAGGTGGTGCGCCCGACGGGGCTGATCGACCCGGAGGTCATCGTCCGCCCGGTGGAGGGGCAGGTCGATGACCTGCTCGCCGAATGCAAGAAGGTCGCAGCCAAAGGCTTCCGCGTGCTGGTGACGACGCTGACCAAAAAGATGGCCGAAGACCTTGCTGAATACATGACCGAAACCGGCATCCGCGTGCGCTACATCCACTCCGACGTGGAAACCATCGAGCGCATCGAGATCATCCGCGACCTGCGCCTTGGCGTGTTCGACGTGCTGATCGGCATCAACCTGCTGCGCGAGGGCCTCGACATCCCGGAATGCGCGCTGGTGGCGATTCTCGACGCCGACAAGGAAGGTTTCCTGCGCAGCAAGACGTCGTTGGTGCAGACCATCGGCCGCGCTGCGCGCAACGTCGAGGGCCGCGCCATCCTCTACGCGGACAGGATCACCGGCAGCATGGATTACGCCATCGGCGAGACCAACCGCCGCCGCGAAAAACAGAAAATCTACAACGCCGAGCACGGCATCACGCCGGAGACGATCCGCAAGGGCATTTCCGACATCCTGAAGACCGTGTTCGAAAAAGCCGATCATGTGACGGTGAAAACCACGCCGGACGACCTGCCGCCGCTGGCGGCCAAGGACCTGAAGCTTTACATGGCCGATCTGGAGAAAAAGATGCGCGCAGCGGCGGCCCATCTTGAATTCGAGGAGGCCGCCCGCCTGCGCGACGAGCTGCGGCGGCTGGAGAATGCGGAGCTGCAGTATCTGGAAGCGGACCTGTCGTCTTCGTAGATTACGGCTGCGGCGGCTTTTTGGCCGTCACGGTGCGGACCAGTTTTTCCCGGGTCGGGACGGGGGTGCAGATGTCCGCGGCGTTGGCCTTGATGTCGATGAGCGTCAGGTAAAAATCATGGGTATTTTTTTTATTGAGCTGCTTGAAAACGGCGCCGGTATCGATGAAAAAACAGTTGCCGAGAGACTTGGGGCCCCCGTCAACAGATGTGTGGCCGAAGAAAACGCGCAACACGCCGTCGATGCCGCTGTTGTTGCCCGTTTCGATGCGCTCGCGGTTCCACAGGGCGGTCTGCAGCGTGTCCGCGTCGCCCGCGTCGAGTTTTTTCAGGAAGGTTTTCCAGTCCATGCCGTCCGGTATGTTGGCGTGGACAAAGCCGACCGGGCCCTCCGCGGTTTCGACTTCGATGGCGACGGGAAGTTTTTCAAAAACGCGGCAGATGATCTCCCGCGCCGCCTCGGTTTCCTTCAGGGCCCAGGCAAAGTCCGGGGAAATTTTGGCGATGACCTTGGGGTCGTTGAGTTTCCCCGTCCGGTGCGCCCGGATGAAAATTTCCTCATGATTGCCGCGCACGGAATAAAACCACGGCTGCGCGAGGTAATGCAGGCAGTCGGGGGAGCGGGCGCCGCGGTTAATCAGGTCGCCGACGCAGATCAGGCGGTCCTTGGCCGGGTCGAAGCTGACGGCCAGCAGCGCCTTGTCCAGCAGGTCGAAACAGCCGTGAATGTCGCCGACGACGAAATCGCGGCCTTGCGTGTTTTGCGGCAGGGTCAGCGTCCGGGAAGCCATATCAGTTCTTGGGGCCTTTGCTTTTCGGACCTTTGCTTTTCGGCGGCTCTTTTTGCGCCGGCTGCTCCTTGGCCTTTTTCAGGAATTCCTGCAGGCGTGAAAACTCCTGGCCGATGCGCTGGGCGCCCTGCTGCAGGCTCTTGCCCATGCCGAGGAAGTCGGTCAGCCCGCGTGGCTTTTCGATCTCGATCAGGTCCGCTTTCAGGATCTCCTGGATTTCGGGCTGGGAGAAGAAATCGCGCGTCCACTCCAGCGTGTTTTTTATTTCCGCCGCCGCCTTGCTGTTGCGCGCCTCGGTTTTCTGGATGATTTCCTCCAGCACGGCGCTGGTGGATTTGCCGCTGCTGTCGATGTCCAGTTTTTTGGAGACGGCCATGGTCAGGATCTTGACCTCGGCGATGATCGGCAGGGCTTCGTAGGAGGTTTCCAATGCGCTCAGGTCGGGATCCAGGATAATTTTTTTCTGGCGGCGCAGGGCATCGCCCAGGTCCTTGGTCAGCAGGTCAATATCGCCGCCATGCAGGATCTTGCCGCCGTGTTTTTTGGCCAGGTTGGCAAAGATCAGGGCAAGTTTGAAATTGGGGAGCATTGTTTTTTGATCCTTATGATGTGAAGAGGGATAATTATTAACATAAACACGCACTGAGTGTCAACACCAGGGTGCATGTTAGTCGGAAAAGCGTCCCTAATCCATTGATTTAACTGATTCATTAAAAATTTAAAAAATGAAAGTTATCAGCTATTGACTCGCAAATTTAATGACAGGTCTTTCGGTTTAAAAAGAAAACCACCAATGCTATAAATATTTAATTATATCAATGAGTTAATAACTGCCTCTTTTTTAAGCATTTTAAGGAAAGCCCAGAGCTGCAGCCATAAAGCAAGGAACGCGCCGGATTCTCCCACAGAGTTATCCACAGGAATCGGGGATGGAGTTAGGGCCTGTTCAGCGACTCGGTTTTGACTTATGCTCGGAGGTGCACTGGGGGAGGACGTTTGGGGATGCTGACTTGGCGCCGTTTATCACAGCCGGGGACTGAGAATGCCGCGATGCGCTGCGTCGTGGATGAAAACGGGAACTTCGTTTTCATCAGCCCGGCCGTCGGCTGGGCCCTCGGCATGGATGTCGCGGCCCTGATCGCGAAACCGTCCCGGCCGGTGCTGGACATTATTTCAGCCCATGACGGCAAACATCATTCGCTGGATTCTTACGACGTTGAGTCGGGGTTCTATGAGGTCGCCCTGCTGCGGCAGGAGCGCGATCCCCTCATCCTGCAGGCGCGCCTCGACCGGATCGACGGGCCGCTGGGAAAAAAATACACGGTCATCTGGTTGGATCCCGATAACCGGCTGAAGCGCCAGAAAAACGACGATTTCGGCCAGACCGCCCGCGATTTTGCGACCTTCGTCATCGACAACCAGAAAAAATTCGAGGAAAAAACGGCTGAGCCAGAGATAAAACCGGAGATCGACTGCATTTCAAAGGCCGATGACGGCGAGCTCAGGTACTTCCTGAACCTGACCAGCGATTTGCTCGGGGTCTATCGCCGCGACGGCTCCTTCGTCCGCGTCAACCCGTCGTTTAACCGCGTGCTCGGCTATTCGGACGCCGAGCTCAAGCAGTTCCCCTTCATCGACCTGATTTTCCCCGAGGACCGGGAAGCGGTGCAGTCGGTGATGCAGAAAATGCTGGGCGCGCCGCCGGCGCTGGAAACGCGGGTCGATTTCGAAAGCCGCGCCCGCTGCAAGGACGGCAACGTCCGCTGGCTGAAGTGGGTGCACAAGGCGGCGGGCGAGCACGTCTATATCGTCGGCCTCGACGTGACCGACATCAAGCAGCACGAGGCCGAGCTGTACCGCCGCGAGGAGCAGCTTTCCGAGGCGCAGAAGATCGGCAGCATGGGCCACTGGTACTGGGAGGTCGGCCGGGCGGAGATGGAGATGTCGGACCAGATCTACGCCATTTTCGGCGTGGAAAAATTCAAGTTTTCGCCGACGGTCGATAATGTCAACGCCTTGCTGCTGAAGCGCGACCTGGGCAAGATCTACAGGTCTTTCCAGCGCGCGCTGGTGCGCAAGAAGGATTACGAGCTGGAGTTCAGGTTGCGGCGGCCCAAAGGCGGCATCCGCTTCATCCATTGCGAAGGCCGTTGCAAGGTTAATCCCAAAACCGGCCAGGTCGAGGCGCTGTTCGGCATCATGCAGGACATCACCGAACGCACGATCCACGAGCGGGCGCTGCGCGAGGCGAAAGAGGCGGCGGAAACCGCCTATGCCTCGAAGACCCGCTTCCTCGCCAACATGAGCCACGAGCTGCGCACGCCGCTGAACGCCATCATCGGTTTTTCCGAGATGATCCAGCGCCAGCTGCTGGGCCCGGTCGGCAACGCCCGTTACCTTGAATATATCGGCGGCATCCGTGAGAGTGGGGAGCACCTGCTGGACATGATTAACGACATTCTCGACATGTCGAAGATCGAAATCGGTAAATATGAGCTCTATCTCGAGGAAATCAACGTCGGGAAAATCATCCGCCTCGCCGTGCACATGATCGAGGGCCGCGCCCATGAGGCGCAGGTCCACCTGATTACCGAGGATCTCCCCGACGACATCCAGACGGTGGCCGACCGGCGGGCGCTGATGCAGATCCTGCTCAACCTGCTCTCCAATGCGGTCAAGTTCACCAATGCCGGCGGCTCCGTGGAAATCAAGTGCCAGTGCGAGCTGGGTGGCGTGGCGATCGTGGTGTCGGATACCGGCATCGGCATCCCCAAGGACAAGATCGGCGTCGTCACCATGCCGTTCGAGCAGCTGGCCAGCGAGCTGACCCGCAAGCATGAGGGCTCCGGGCTGGGGCTGGCCATCACCAAGGACCTGATCGAGCTGCACGGCGGCACGCTGGAGATCGAGAGCGAGCCCGGCATCGGCACCTCGGTGACGGTGCTGCTGCCGAAGAAGATCCCCGAGCACAAGCACGCTAAAGTCAACGCTTAGCGCTGTTGATTAGACCCGCAGTTCCGCGCGGGGGCGGAAGGGGATGACGGTTCCCCAGGTTTCTTTTTTCAGGACGTTTTTGACATGGACGGGGACGCCCTTGAAGTGCGGGTATTCGTCGATCACGGGATTGAGGATGTCCTGCTTGTTGAAGGTCTGCTCGACCATGAGGATGCTGATCTCCAGCGCGCGGGCGTGGAAGATGCTGAGGCCCAGTTCGATGATGGATTTTTGCGGCTGGGAATATTCTTCGCCGTCGAAGGCGACTTTCGTCACCTTGTAGCGGTCGCCGGTTTTTTCCGCATGCAGATAAAAGCTCTCGGTGTAGGCGGGATGGACGGTGCCGGCGTCGTCTTCGTAATTGTGGCGGAGGCGTTGCAGTTCCGCGATCAGGCAGTGGCCGCCGTCGATCAGGCGGATCTCCGCAAAGCCGGCGATTTCCTGGGCCACCTTGTCAAAGTAGTGCCAGCACATCCGGCCTTTTTCCCCGGCTTCCGGAGCGCCCATTTTGACCAGCAGATCGTTCAAGGTATATATCATGTTGTTTTCTCCTGTCTGTTACCACCCAGAGTAAGAGATAAAGGTTGATAAAGTGTTGACGGCTTTTTCCGTAAACATGAAAAAACATGCCCGAACCCCGGGGGAGGGGATTCGGGCATTCGGGAGAAATTTCGATGTTAGCGCCCGGCGGGCGGCGGTCAGCTGGAGAGGTGCTGCTGCGACAGGTTTTTTTTGCCGACGAAATCGGCATAAATCACGTTATCGGCGCTTTCTGAGGGGAAAGATTTCAGGGGCAGGCTGCCGAGGCCCATCATGTAGCGGATGCGGCCGACGATCTCCGTCAGGTGAAAATGGCGGGTGACGATGGTCGTCGTCATGTAATCGGAGGCAAAGGGCGTATCCAGCGTGACGCCGGCGAAACCGGTGATGAAAACGACCTGCAGATTCGGGTTATCCTGCAAGGCTTTTTGCGCCAGGACAAAACCATCGACGCCGGGCAGGATGACATCGACCAGCAGGAAGTCGAACCTTTCCTGCGTGGCGAGCTGCCAGGCGTCCATGCAATTGTCCGTCAGGGTGACCGAGTGGTGGTTTTTCTTGAGTACGGCGGTGAGATAGTTGGCGGTCACCTGATTGTGTTCGACGATAAGAATATAGGCCATGCCGTTTACTCCCCCTGAAGACCAAACCGTGGAAAATGCCGCGACTCAGCAGCGCTCGAGAATCTTGAATGTGGTGTCAGACTCCAGTTTACGGAAAACTCGTCAATTATTTATGAATAATAACTATTTTTTCAGCAATATTATTGCTGAAATTAAAATAAAAGCATGATTTTAAAGTGTTTTTATTTGATTTTATGGAGGGGATTTAAATGGTGCGCGACCGCAGGATCGAACTGCGTACCCCTGCTATGTCAAAGCAGTGCTCTACCACTGAGCTAGTCGCGCTTAACCGGCATCTTCTTAGCATAACAAAAAGCCCCAAGGCAAGGGGGTAAAAAGCCGTCAGGCCCGGCGGGCTTCAGAAACAGCGTCTTTTTCGTCCCGGATCAGGCCCAGCACCTGCATTTCAAACAGCTTTTTATAGTGCGAGCCGGCATGGGCCATCAGCGCCTGGTGATCGCCCTGCTCGATGATTCGGCCCTGGTCGAAGACCAGAATCCGGTCCGCTTGCTGGATGGTCGAGAGGCGGTGGGCGATGGTGATGGTGGTGCGCCCTTCCATCAGGGTTTTCAGCGCCTTCTGGATGTAATGCTCGGAAATCGAATCCAGGCTCGAGGTCGCCTCGTCGAGGATCAGGATCGGCGCATCGGCGAGGATGGCGCGCGCAATCGCCACCCGCTGCCGCTCGCCGCCCGACAGCTTCACGCCGCGCTCGCCGACCAGGGTGTCATAGCCCTGCGGCAGGGTCATGATGAAATCGTGGGCGAAGGATTTTCTGGCCGCGGCGACAATCTCCTCAGGGCTGGCGCCCGGTTTGCCGTAGGCGATGTTGTCCGCGAGTGAGCGGTGGAACAAGACCGGATCCTGCGGCACCAGCGAAATGGCGCGGCGCAGGGATTCCAGCTTCACTTCCGAAATATCCTGCCCGTCGATCAGGATCCGCCCTTCGGTGACGTTGTAGAGGCGCTGCAGCAATTTGACGAAGGTCGATTTGCCGCTGCCCGAGGGCCCCACCAGCGCCAGCCTTTCCCCGCTGGCGATGCGCACCGACAGGTCGTGATACAGCGCATGGCCGGTGCCGGCATATTTGAAGCCGACCTTGTCGAACACGATCATGTCGCTGCGCGGCTCGGCCCTGACGGCCAGGGGCGCGGCGTCCGGCCGGTCGATCACGTCATCCCGGCGCAGCCAGAACATGACGATGTCATCCATCTCGCTGACCGAGCGCTGCAGGTGCGAGACGTGCATCCCGATCTCGCGCAGGTAGCCGCCGATGATGAAAAAGGTCGTCACCACCAGGACGATGTCGCCCGGCGTCGCCTGTCCCGACTTCCACAGCCAGATGGTCAGCGCGATCACGGTGCTGGTCATCAGCATGCGGAAAACCGAGCGGGCGGCGTCCGCCGCCACGCCGGTCTGCCAGGCGTGGCTGGTTTTATCTTTCCAGCTGGCGGCGACGGTGTTGAAGAGGCTGTCTTCGCGGTGCTCCGCGCCGAACGATTTGACGGTCGGGTTGCCGGTGATGGTGTCGGCCAGCGTCGCGCCGAGCCTGGTGTCCTGTTCGGCGGAAGCCTGGAATTTCGGCGCCAGGATTTTCACCGACATCCAGATGCTCATCGCGCAGTAGAGCAGGATCAGCGCCGCCGCCGCCAGCCCGATGACGGGCAGCTTGACGCTGAGCATGACCGTGACGGCGATCATGATGGTGAAGGCCGGCAGCAGGCCCATCAGCAGGGTGTCCTCAAAAGTGTCAAAAGCCCACATGCCGCGGGTGATCTTGCGCACCGTGCCGCCGGCGAAGGAATTGGCGTGCCAGTCGGAGCTGAAGCGCTGGACCTTATGCATCCCGTCGGTGACGATTCTATACAGGTTCCTGACCGCGAAGTCGTTCCAGCAGAACATGGACGCCAGGCGGAAGACCTGGTGCAGCAGCGCCAGCACCGTAAAGCCCCAGAACGCGGCCCAGGCGCCGCTCCACGCCAGGGCGTCGCCCGCCCCGTGCCCGGTCATGGCATCGACGATGCGCCCGGTATAAACCGGGACGATGGCATCCGTCACCACTGACAGCATCATCAGGACGGCGGCGGCGATGCCGAACCATTTTTTATGCTCCCAGTAATGGAAGGTGAAGCGGATCACATCCCGGTAACCGGCTTTTTTTTCCTGATCTTTGTTTTTTGCTTCTGACATCAGCGCGCCCCTAAATCTCGTATTGTCCGCCCACCTCGATCACGCGGTCCGGGGGGATTTTATAGTAGGCGATGGCGCTGGAGGCGTTTTGCTTCATCCAGGCGAAGATATGCTCGCGCCAGGTGGCCATGCCCTCCCCCTCGGTGGGGATGACGGTTTCCTTGCCGAGGAAAAACGAGGCCTGGTGGATGTGGTCGAAGTCCATGCCGCGGATCTGGCACTGGTGCAGCGCCGCCGGGATGTCCGGCTCGTCCTTGAAGCCGGTGTGGATGTCCAGCTGGTAAAAATCATGCCCCAGCCGATAGACGTGGATGCGGTTTTCCGGCGGCACATAGGGCACTTCCTGCGCGACGACGGTCAGGAAAATGACGCGCTCATGCAGCACCTTGTTGTGCTTGAGGTTGTGCAGCAGGGCATTGGGCACGACGTTATGCCAGGGGGTCATGTAAATCGCGGTGCCCGGCACGCGGATCGGCGGGTTTTTATGCATTTCCTTGATGAATCTTTCGATGGAGACCGAGGTTCTGGACGTTTTCTCGTTCAGGATCCGCTGCCCGCTCTTCCAGGTGGTCAGGATGGTGAAGAGGAAGGTCGCGATCAGCAGCGGCATATAACCGCCGGTGGCGACTTTGGTCATCGACGATGAAAACAGCGTCGCATCGACTATAACGAACAAACCGGCCGTCATCGCGATCCGCCACCAGTTCCAGTGCCATTTCAGGCGCATCACCACGCCCACCATGATGCTGGTAATCAGCATCGCGCCGGTCACCGCCACGCCGTAAGCGGCGGCCAGCCCCGAGGAGGACTTGAAGAGCAGTACGATCGCCAGCACCATAATCAGGAGCAGCCAGTTCACAAACGGTATATAAATCTGCCCCATTTCCCGGGCGGAGGTGTAGAGGACGCGCATCCGCGGCAGGTACCCCAGCTGAATCGCCTGCCGCGTCATGGAATAGGCTCCCGAAATCACCGCCTGCGAGGCGATGATGGTCGCCGCCGTCGCCAGGATCAGCAGCGGAACCGACAGCGCTTTGGGCGCCAGCAGAAAAAAGGGATTTTCAATTGCTGACGAATCTTGCAGCAACAAAGCGCCCTGGCCAAAATAATTCAGCAATAAACACGGCCAAACCAGGATAAACCAGACATAGCGGATCGGCTTGACGCCGAAATGCCCCATGTCGGCGTATAATGTTTCCGCCCCCGTCACGGAAAGCAAAGTTGCCCCCAGTGCAACAAAGGCGATAAAAGGGTGCGTCACCATGAAGGCGAGCGCGTAAAGAGGATTGATTGCCTGCAGGACCTCCGGCGCCTTGATAATCTGGTTCAGGCCCAGCCCCCCCAATACCAGGAACCATAGTATTATTATCGGACCGAACAGGCTGCCCACTTTTCCGGTGCCGTATTTCTGTCCGGCGAACAGCAGCAACAGGATCACCATCGTCAGCGGCAGGATGAAGGGGTGAAAGGCCGGCGCGACGACCTCGATGCCTTCCACGGCCGACAAAACCGAAATCGCCGGCGTAATCACCGCATCGGCATAAAACAGGCTCCCGGCCATGATGCCGAGAATCCCCATCGCATAAAAAACCGCCGGATTGGGGCGCGTCAGGCGCAGCACCAGCGCCAGCAACGCCAGGTTCCCGCCTTCGCCCTTGTTGTTGGCTTTCATGATAAAAGTCACGTATTTGACCGATACCACGATTGCCAGCAGCCAGAAAATCATCGACAGGAAACGGTAAATATTTTCCGGCATGACGGCCATGCCGGTCTGGATGAAAGATTCCTTGAGCGTGTAGAGGGGGCTGGTGCCGATATCCCCGAACACCACGCCGAGCGCGCCCAGCATCATCAGCGGCAGGGGGCTGCTGTGGTGCGTATGGCTGCGCTCCTGCTCCAGTTTGCGGTTCAAATGTTCCGATAGGCTCTTCATGGTGTTCTTTTTTATTTCTTTAATAGATGATTTGATTTTGTCGATGCGAGCCGAGGGCTTTTCCGTTATGAATTTTCAGCAAGGCATTATCGGTAGCATAGTTTTTTAGCCTTGGCAAAACCTGCCAAAGGCATTTTTAACTATCATATTGAAAAATAAGAATAATTTATACAAAAATAAATAACAATAAAAGAGCTGCAAATAGCGTATTTGCAGCTCTTTCTGTTCTCTTGCCCGGGCCCCTTTAAAAACCCGTTTTCGCGATTATTTTACCGGGCGGACGGTGGCGGATCGGAAAAGCGGAGGTTGGGGTCGTTTTCACGCGGCGTTGTCTCGACAGAATGGGGCTTGTGATCGCCCGGCCCCGGCGCTTTGCCGCTCTTTTTCTCGACACATTCTATGGCGCGCCTGAAAGCCTCCGCGCTTTCGTGCATTTTTTTCTCTTCCAGCTCGGGAAGGCGTTTTGTCAGCTGTTCCGCCGTCATGGTCAGCACGCCGGCCCGGGAGATGGGGGTGGCATGCGCTGTAAAGGCCAGCCGCAAGCTCCTGATACCGGCATCGCCCAGTATTTTGGAGTCACCGATGAGAGCGACAACCTTTCCGTCTTTTTCGGCTGTCCTTAAAAAAACATATCTATCTTTCATTTTTTACGCTCCCTGGTTATTTTTCACCGGCTTTATGTTCCTGAAATCCGGTGTCCTCTGTCAGTCCATAACGCGACCTTCTAATGAAAATCTTATGCAAACAAAGTTAATAATTCGTTACGATCTCAAAAGTTTTTGATTTATAAGCTTTTTTAGGTACCCCCGAGGGGTGATTTTACGCTTGCTATTATAACATATATGACTAATATGTAAGGAATTTCAAGCAGATATTTGCAATACGATTCTCCGCTTTTGAGGGCAGGCTTTTTCAGGGATGGACGCACCAAAGACACCTTCAGCGGAAAACGCAGCGCCGGCGCCGGCCAAAAGCCTCCCGCGCCGGCTCTGGAATTTCGCCCGGGAAATCTGGAACGACCATGATTTCTGGATCCGGGCGCTGGCCATCAAGGGCGGCGCCAGCGCGGCGGTCATCGCCGGTCTCGTCGGCATATCCTATGTTTTGCCGCTGCCGTTTTTTGTTGCCGGGGCGGGCATTTCCGCGTGCATTGGATTGATCGGCCTCGGCCTCTACGGGGTTTTTCTGGGCGCCGCCGGCGCCCGGGACAAGTTGGGGGATATTTATTCCAAGACGATCTCCGGCAAGCCGCGCAAGCAAAAAGCCCCCTCCCTGAAACGGCTGCATCAGAAGCTGCTCGACAGCACGCGCGTTAAAAAGTGGATGGCCAAGCCGTTAATGCAGAAATTCCTCAACAGCCGCCCCTGGAAATTCACCCGCGCCCTGGCGCAAAAAGAAGAGGGCATTTTTATGGCGGCCCTGGCGGGAACGGGCTCCGTTTTCTGGGGCACCGTCAGCGCCATCGCGCTGGCCGCCGTCCTGCCGGCGCTGGCGATTGGCAGCGTGTTCACCTTCGGCACGGCGCTGGCGATCGGCGGCACGCTCAGCGGCATTTACGGCGTTTATCTCAGCGCACAAAGCATGGTTCATTCTATCCGCGCCAAAAAAAGCAAGCCGGCCCCCCAGGACGGGCCGGCGGTGGAAACTTCCGCGTCAACGCCGCCGAAGCCGCTGACAACAACACTGACTCCTGCCTTTGCGCCGGCGGCGGAAAAAGAGAAAAAAACCGAAAAACCCGCCGCCGATCCGGCCCCGCCGCCGCCGCCCGCGCCGTAAGATATTTTAAGGGGACTGCGGATTTTATCCGCGCAAAAGAACTTGCCGCGCCATGAAAGAATGCTACAATCGCCTCAGTCAGCTTATAAAATCGGGTGTGATTGGTCCATGTCCTCTGCCTTAACTCAAGAAACACCCCGAAAAAAAACCCGCATCGCCCGGCTTTTCGTGCCGGCGGACCTGAAGGGTTCCTCCCTGCTGCCGAGCGACCGCTGGATCGTCAGCAATGTGATGGATATTTTCAGGACCAACCGGGAATTGAAAAAGGGCTGTGCCCGCATCGGCGCTTTTGCCGCCCTCGCGCTGGTGGCGGCCGGCGCCGGCGTGGCTGTCATGTTTGCGTCGGCGTCCGTGCTGGTGGCGGGCGCCAGCACCATGGCCCTGATTACCGCCGCGATCTTCGCTAAAAAAACCCGTGACGGCTGGAAAAGCCTCAAGAGCGAAATCCTGCCCAAGGTGCGCGCCGATATTGCCGTCCGCTATATCAATGCGAAGGGCGCCGAATTGCGGGGCAAGTGGAAGGATTTCTTCTTTAAAAAGAAGCCGACCGCGGAAAAACCGGGGGTCGCGGAAGAACCGGCGGTTAAAAAGGCGCCGGAGCGGAAGCTCTCTGCGGTGTTTGACGCCGAGGCCTTTAAAGCGGCGGTGAAGAAGGCGCTGCCGCCCGGCAAGCGCCTGCCGCCCGCCCCGCCGCCGCCACAGCCTTAAACCATGACGGAAACCGTCGTCACCGTCGAGGAAAACGGCCAGGGGCTTTACACCCAGGACGTGAAAACCACACATCATCACCTGATCGCAGACGAGCCGGCGGACATCGGCGGGAGCGACCGGGGCCCGGCGCCTTATGAACTTTTGCTGGCGGCGCTCGGCGCCTGCACCTCGATGACCGTGCGCATGTACGCACGGCAGAAACAATGGGACCTCCAGCGCGTCGCCGTCCGGCTCACGCACAAAAAAGAGCCGGACGCTGAAAATAAAAAAAGGGATGTCATCAGCCGCGACATTACGGTGGAGGGCGGGCTCGATGAAGCGCAGCGCCAGAAGCTGCTGGAAATCGCCAACAAGTGCCCGCTGCACCGCACCCTCATGGAGCCCCTGCGCCCGGCGATAACGAGCAGCATCAGCGGCAAGTAGGCGCGCCTTTCAGATCTTGCAGATAAAATCCTCGAACTTCCCGCTGGGCGGCAGGGGGATTTTCTGCTCGAAATAGACGAAGCTGAGCCTGAAGGGATGGCCGAGGCAGGCCTCGATCATGGCGTGGAGCTGGTCTTCCTCCGCCGCCGTGATCTTCCTTTCCGTGACCAGCCGCACCTCGACGTTTTCGAGGTCGTGCTGGATGAACTGGAACTGGTTGACCGGGACGACCTCGTAAAACTTGATGAGGCCGACGGCGGGCCGGAACCGCGTGCCGTCGGGGTGGATGACCAGGTTCCTTTCCCGCCCCAGGAAGCGCCTGATCGTCGGCAGCCCCCGGCCGCAGGGGCAGACGCCGCCCGCTTCGGCATAATCGTTGATGGAATAGCGGATCAGCGGCGTGGCGAAGTTCAGCAGGTCGGTGACGACCACCTTGCCGGTCTGGCCTTCCGCGCATTCCCGCCCCTCGCTGTCCAGCACCTCGAGAAGGATATTTTCCGCCATGACGTGATAGAGGCCGCTGACGGGGCATTGCAGCGCCATGCTGCCCATTTCAGCGGACGAGTAAATATCCTGGATTTTCGCGTTGAGGTATTTTTCGGCCTTCTGGCGGAATTCGGGGTTCAGGGTTTCGCTGAGGGTGGTGACGCGCCGGATGCCGGCGAGGGGCTCCCCCTGTTTTTGGCATTCGTCGATGATGCCCGCAAGGTTGTTGGGATAAACGACCAGATGCTGGGGGCGGAACTGGCGCAGCAGGCGCACTTGTTCCTTGATGTCGGTGACGGTGGGTATCAGCTGTGCCGGGCCGCTGTCGAATAAGAGATTGACGGGACGCCCCCAGTTCGGATGCCCCTCCTGCTTCTCGATCCCGGCGCGGATCGCCGTCAGGCGCTCCGAAAAATCATGGCCGTGCCAGAAGTGGTCCCGGAAGGACATCGCCATCCAGAGCATGCTGGACAGCGAGGTTTTGCGCACGGTCACCGGCTCCCCCGTCGAGCCGGAGGTATGAACCTCTGTGAGCGGCAAATGCGTCTGGGGCACTTCGGTGCAGTAGAAGGCCGCGCCCGCCGCCTGGAGCTCGCGCCGCGTCAGCGGCGGCAGGCGCTTGAACCCCTGCGGCGTGCCGATATCGGCGGCGGTGAGCCCGGCCTTTTGCAGCCGCTCGCGGAAGTTCGGCGAATATCTGGCCGCATGTCCGGCCAGCACGGCCAGCTGGGTAAATTGCATGGCGGCGATTTTGTCGCGCGGCAACCATTGCGTTTCTTCCAGCTGATACAGGAGAGCGACCAGCGTTGCCCTCGCCCCCAGCGCCAGCGGCGGCCACACCGCGCCCTCCATGCCGCTCTTGAAGCTGAGCAGTTTGTCGTTTTTAGGATGTTTTGCCGTCCGGGTCATTTTTAAACCTTGCAGATAAATTCCTCGAATTTCCCATTGGGCTGCAAGGGAAGCTTCTGGTTGAAATAGACAAAACTGATTTTGTAGGGATAGCCTAAATTTTCATGGATCAGGGCGCGGAGTTTGTCCTCCCCTGCCGCCGTCACCGCGCTGCCGGTGACCAGCCGCACCTCGATGTTTTCGAGGTCGTGCTGGATGAACTGGAACTGGTTGACCGGCACGACCTCGTGAAATTTGATTAAACCGACGGTCGGCCAATGTTTTGCGCCGCCGGGACGGACGACCAGGTTCCTTTCCCGGCCCAGAAAGCGCCTGATCGTCGGCAGCCCCCGGCCGCAGGGGCAGACGCCGCCCGCTTCGGCATAATCGTTGATGGAATAGCGGACCAGCGGCGTGGCGAAGTTCAGCAGGTCGGTCACCACCACCCTGCCGGTCTGGCCTTCGGCGCAGTCCTGGCCGTTGTCGTCGAGCACCTCGAGAATGATGTTTTCCGCCATGACATGATAGAGGCCGCTGACGGGGCATTGCAGCGCCATGCTGCCCATTTCGGCCGATGAGTAAATATCGTCGATTTTAGTATTAAAATACGCCTCGGCTTTTTGGCGAAAATCCGCCTTCAGGGTTTCATTGATGGTGGTGATGCCGGTGAGCCCGGTCAGGGGCTCCTGCTGTTTTTGGCACTCGTCGAGGATGCCCGCGAGATTGCTGGGACAAAGGATTAAATATTGCGGCCGGAACTGGCGCAGCAGCCGCACCTGCTCCTTGATGTCAGTGGTGACGGGGATCAGCTGCGCCGGGCCGCTGTCAAACAGGAGTTTGAGGGGGAGACCCCAGTCCGGACGCTCTTCCTGTTTCGTGATCGTGGCGCGAATCGTCGAAAAGCGCCTGGAAAAATCATGGCCATGCCAGAAGTGGTTCCGGAAGGACATCGCCATCCAGACCAGGTTCGACAGCGAGGTTTTGCGCACCACCACCGGCTCCCCCGTCGAGCCGGAGGTCTTGACCTCCCCGATCGGCAAATGCGTCTGGGGCACTTCGGTGCAGTGGAGCGCGGCGCCCGCCGCCTGGATGTCGCGCCGCGTCAGCGGCGGCAGGCGCTTGAATCCTTGCGGCGTGCCGATATCGGCGGCGGTGAGCCCGGCCTTTTGCAGCCGCTCGCGGAAGTTCGGCGAATGGCTGGCCGCATGTCCGGCCAGCACGGCCAGCTGGGAAAATTGCATGGCGGCGGTTTTGTCGCGCGGCCACCATTGCGTTTCTTCCAGCTGATGCAAGAGCGCGACCAGCGCCGCCTTGGCTCCCAGCGCCAGCGGCGGCCAGACCACGCCCTCCATGCCGCTTTTGAAATGGAGCAGCAGACTGTTGCTAGAGGGTTCCAAAGGGCAGGGCGTCTTTCTCCGGCGCGGTAGGGAGAGGGGTGGGAGGAGCAGGAGCAGGAGCAGGAGCAGGAGCAGGAGCAGGAGCAGGAGCAGGAGCAGGAGCAGGAGCAGGAGCAGGAGCAGGAGCAGGAGCAGGAGCAGGAGCAGGAGCAGGAGCAGGAGCAGGAGCAGGAGTAGCGGCGGGGGCGGGAATGCGTGTTTCCAGGAATGATGACCGACTGCACGCAGGCGGCATCGCCGGAAGCCTGCTGCCAGCTGTTGAAAATGGCCGGGGGGATAACGGCGTCGCTGCCGCCGATAAAATGCAGCTGGGGAATACGGGCCAGCCCGGCGGCGGTCTCTACCGGGTTGAGCGAGGCATCCATCGGGCTGATGGCGTGAACGCTTGAAAATACCGTGTAATCCATGTTGCCGGCGACCGTCCTCAGCGACAGCACATCCGTCCGCCCGGCAGCGACCAGCGCCGCCACCGCCCCGCCGCCGGAATAGCCGATCAGGTTGAAGGCGGTGACGTGATGCTGTGACTTGATGTCATCCAGCGCCTGGGTGTAGGAGGAAATCACTTCGGCGGCGCTGCGGCCGTTGGTCCAGTAAAGGTCGGGGCAGGCGCCGGGATTGTTCCAGCCCGTGTATTGGCAGGGCCGCGCCATGTAAATGACATTGGCGGATTTATCCAGGGCGGCCAGGCGCAGGGTCAGCGGGTTGATGGGCGTCGGGTTCAGCGATTTGGTGCGCTTGTTCAGCCAGGCGAGCCCGTCGCCCTCGATATAAATATTGGCCGGGGCGTCGGGCTGGGAAATCCGCTCCCATGCCGTCAGGTTAAAAAGGCCGGCCTTGATGACCCGCTCGGTCATCGCGGCGGGGCGGGCAATGTCGGCTGCGGCATCATGCCTTGCGGACAGTGAAGACATGGCGCATCCGCTGAGGAAGCCGGCGGCCAGCAGAATGAATATCGAATGTTTCATTACCATAAAAAACTCCCTAACTTGACTTTACTCTAACATAACAGATAGCATCTGCAATGAAAGGACTTGATCATGCGACAGGTACCTCATTATTTGATTATTGGCAATGGCCGAACGGCGCGGCATTTCCGCCATTATTTACCCCTGCTGGGCCTTCCCGTTTCACAGTGGAGCCGCTCCGAATCCCTCCTGCAACTGAAAACGCTTTTGCCCGCGGCGACGCACATCCTGATTCTCATCAGCGATCGGGCGATCGAGCCGTTTATCGCGGAGCATCTGCAGGACACGGCGGCCCTGAAAATCCATTTTTCCGGCGCGCTGGCGAGCGGCCGGGCCTTTGGCGCCCATCCCCTGACGACCTTCAACACCGGGCTTTACACGCTCGACAAATACCAGTCTATCCCTTTTGTCGTCGATGCGACGGCGCCGCCTTTCGCCGCGCTGTTGCCGGGACTGCCCAATTCGCATGTGACGCTGGCGCCGGAGCTGAAGGCGAAATATCACGCGCTGTGCGTGCTGAGCGGCAATTTTTCCTGCCTGCTGTGGCAAAAGTTTTTTGCCGCGCTGGAATCCGAATTCCATCTTCCGGCGGAAACCGGCCACGCCTATCTGCGGCAGCAGACGGAGAATTTACTGACCGACTATGCCACCGCTTTCACCGGCCCCCTGGCGCGCGGGGACCGGGAGACGATCGAGAAGAACCTGGCGGCGCTGGCGGGCGACCCGTTTCAGCGCATTTATCAGAGCTTTGTCGAGTTAAAGGAGGAAATATCATGATAACCATCTGCGATTTTCAAAAGAAGAAGGCCGCCGGCGAAAAAATCACCATGGTGACCTGCTACGACTACACCAGCGCGGCGATCGTGAACAAGACCAGCATCGATTGCATCCTGGTGGGCGACAGCCTTGCCATGACCATGCACGGCTTCCGCGACACCCTGGCGGCGACGGTGGAAATGATGGCGCTGCATACCGCCGCGGTCAGCCGTGGCGCGAAGAACAAGTTCATCATCGGCGACCTGCCGTTCCTGTCCTACCGCTCGGGCCTGAATGAAAATATGGCGGCGGTGCAGGCGCTGATGCAGGCCGGGGCCCATGCCGTCAAGCTGGAAGGCGCTTCCGGCAACGCCGGGTTCATCGCCCATCTCGTCCATTCCGGCGTGCCGGTGATGGGGCATCTCGGCCTGACGCCGCAATTCGTCCACCAGCTCGGCGGCTACAAGGTGCAAGGCAAAACGGAGGACAGCGCCCAGCGGCTGCTGGACGAGGCGCTGTCGCTGGAGGCGGCGGGGTGCTTCGCCCTGGTGCTGGAATGCGTGCCGGCGCCGCTGGCGGCGAAGATCTCGAAAAAACTGAAGATCCCCACCATCGGCATCGGCGCCGGCGCGGGCGCCGACGGCCAGGTGCTGGTGTTCCAGGACCTGCTCGGGCTCAATACCGAATTCAAGCCGAAGTTCGTCAAAAAGTTCCTCAACGGCGCGGAGCTGTTCGCCTCGGCACTCGAGGACTATGCGCAGGCCGTCAAAACCGAGGAGTTCCCCGCCCATGAACATAGTTTCTGACATTCAGCAGTGGCGGGAGATCCGCCGGAGCCTGAAAGGTAGTGTCGGGTTCGTGCCGACGATGGGGCATCTGCACGAAGGCCACGCCAGCCTCTGCACGCGGGCTGATGCGGAAAATGATATTGTGGCGGCGAGCATTTTCGTCAACCCGACGCAGTTCAACCAGCCGTCCGATTTCGAGCAATACCAGCGCACGCTGGAGGCGGACTGCAGGCTGCTGGAGAGCCTCGGGGTTGACTATGTCTTCTGCCCGTCAAAGGAGGATATGTATCCGGACGGTTACGAAGTGCAAGTGTCGGAAACAAAAATCGCCGGCGAGCTGGAGGGCGAATTCCGCCCCGGGCATTTTACCGGCATGCTGACGGTGGTGCTGAAGCTGCTGAATCTGGCGCAGGCCGACCGCGCCTATTTCGGCGAAAAGGATTTCCAGCAGCTGCTGCTGGTGAAGAAAATGGCGGCGGCGCTGTTCTTGCCGGTGGAGATCGTCGCCTGCGCGACGGTGCGGGCGGAAAACGGCCTTGCGCTCAGCTCGCGCAATGCGCGGCTGGATGCCGGGCAGCGCCGGAAGGCGGCAGAGCTGGCGCAGCTGCTGATGAGCGATTTAAGCGACGATGAGGTGAAAAAACAGCTGGAGCTGCTGGGTTTCCGGCCGGAATATGTCGCGACCCGATGGGGCCGCCGCCTGGGCGCCGCCTGGCTTGACAAAGTCCGGCTGATCGATAACGTACCTTTTGTTGAAAGGAATCAAAAAAATGCTGCTGTGTCTTGATGTCGGCAACACCCATATCCTCGGCGGGGTCTTTGAGGGGGATAACCTTATCCTGCGCTTCCGTCATGCCACGCACCCGCTCGGCACGGCCGACCAGTTCGGGATTTTCCTGCGCAATATCCTCACCGCCAACGGGCTGGCGGGCGACGCCGTGAAGGCGGTGGCCATCTGTTCCGTGGTGCCGGGCTGCAATTACACCATCCGCCACGCGATCAGCCAGTATTTCAGGATCGAGCCGTTCTATCTGCAGGCGGGGGTGAAAACCGGCCTCAGCATCAAATACAAAAACCCGGCGGAAGTCGGCGCCGACCGCATCGCCAACGCCATCGGCGCGGTCAAGGCCTTTCCGGCCAAAAACATCATCATCGTCGATGCCGGCACGGCGACGACGTTCTGCGCCATCAACAAGAACAAGGACTATCTCGGCGGGGCGATTTTGGCCGGGGTCAAGCTGTCGATGGAGGCGCTGAAGTCCAACACCGCCAAACTGATGGAGGTCGATATCGAGGTGCCGCCGGCCTATCTCGGCCAGACCACCCGGGAGAGCCTGCAGCGCGGGCTTTATTTCGGGCAGCTCGGCGCGCTGAAGGAAATCATCTCCGGCTTGAAAAAGGAACTGTTCGATAAGGAAACCGTGACGGTGATCGGCACCGGCGGCTTTTCCCAGCTGTTCCGCGAGGCGGGGGTTTTCGACATTATTCTGCCGGATCTGGTGTTGCAGGGGCTGAAAATAGCCTATGATTATTCGCAGGAGCCGTCGCAAAAAGGAAAGGTTGCATGAAAAAACCTGCCGACAAAAAATCTGCTGATGAACTGCTGACCGTCCGCGACTTCATCCGCTATGGGGTGAGCCGCTTTAACGAGGTCGGCCTCTCCTACGGGCACGGCACGGGCAACGCCTATGACGAGGCGGTGTATCTGGTGCTGGAAACCCTGCACCTGCCGCTGGACCAGCTGGAGCCTTACTTCGACGCCCGGCTGACCAAGGCCGAGCGCAAGGCGGTGGCGGTGATTTTGGAGAAGCGCGTCAAGACGCGCAAGCCCGCCGCCTACCTGACCAACAAGGGCTACGTCCAGGGCCTGCAGTTTTACGTCGATGAGCGGGTGATCGTGCCGCGCTCCTATATCGGCGACATCCTGTGCTCCGACCTCATCGGCGGCGACGAGGAGACGCTGATCGACGACCCGACGGCGGTCAACTCCGTCCTCGACCTGTGCACCGGCTCCGGCTGTCTCGCCATCCTTGCGGCGCATGTCTTCCCCTTCGCCGATGTGGATGCGGTGGATTTGTCGCCCGATGCGCTGGCCGTCGCCAAGATCAACGTCAAAAAACATGACTGCGCAGGGCGCGTCACCCTTTACAAAGGGGATTTGTTCAAGCCGCTGAAGGGCAAGAAATACGACCTCATCATCACTAACCCGCCTTATGTGCATTCGGAATTAATAAAAACATTACCGCCTGAACACCGGCATGAGCCGAAAATGGCGCTGGCTTCCGGGGATGACGGGCTGGACATCGTAAGGCGCATCCTAAAAGAAGCGCCGGATTACTTGACCGAAGACGGCGGTTTATTGTGCGAAATCGGCGAAGGCCAGGCGCTGCTTGAGTCGCAATACCCCGACCTGGAATTCAAGTGGCTGGATACCGAGCTGAGCGAGGGCGAGGTGTTCTGGCTGACCCGCGAGCAATTGGTCGCTAATAACCGAATTTCCAGCGGAAGCCGATAAAGTCCGGCCCGACCACCGGGTAAAGCTCTTCTTCGCCGTCTTTGGTGACGAAGAACATGCCGACCCCGTAAGAGAGGGCGCAGCCGCCAATAACATCGCGGACATGATGTTTTTCAGCCTTGACACGAGCGTAACCGACGGTGGCGGCGACGGCGAGGGCCGGCGCGCCGTACTCCCATCCATAGCGCCCGCCCAGAAACGCCGCGCCGGAGCAGGCGATGGAGGTATGCTCCGAGGGGAAGGAATAATCACCCTGATTGGGCCGATTGTTCCAGGATGTGTCGCGAAGCGAATATTTCAGGGCCTGGCCCGCCAGTTCCGTGGCAACCGCAGCCCGCAGCAGCTGTTTTTCGCCCTCGAGGTCGCCTTCATAGGCGGCAACAACCGCGCCGGCAGCAACAGGCACAAACTGCAGCCAGTTGCTGGCCGTATCATATCCTTTTTCGGGATGGGTTTGCGGGTGCGCCGCCGCCGCGCCGGCAATAAAGAGCGCGGCGAGCGGCAATACCCGCAAAAAATCATTCAAAGAAAAAACCGGTTTCATGACGCCGTTCCCTTAGCGCGTCAGCTCCGACCAGATCTTGCTGTAGGCATCGACGACTTCCGCCGGGCAGGCCTGGGCGACGCCGGTGACAGTGCCTTCCGGAATGTTGAATTCCGGCGCCTGCTTCATGTCTTCGGGCAGCAGCTCGTTGGCAGCCTTGATCGACGACATCATGCCCGCCGCGATGGAATGCTCGGCGGCATTCTCCGGCTTCAGCATGAAAGAGATGAAAGCTTTCGCCGCGTCGGCGTTCTTGGCGTTGGCGGGGATGGCGAAATTGTCCACCCAGACCTCCACGCCTTCCGCAGGATAGACGTATTTGAGGTCCTTGTTCTGCTGACGGGCTTTATAGGCGTCGCCGTTCCATGCCATCTGCAGGGGGATTTCGCCGGCGGCCAGCCTTTCGGTGTAGCCGGTCGAGCCATAGACCTTGACGAAGGGCTTCTGCTTCAGCAGCAGGGCTTGCAGTGTCTTGAAAGTCTCCGGCGTATTGTCGCAGAAGGGTTTTTTGACCGCCAGCGAAGCGATGTCCATCGCCGTGCCGATGTCGTCGAGGACGCCGACGCTGGGTTTTTCGCCGGCCGGGCGCTCAAAGAACTGCTGCCAGCTGGCGCCGGTTTCCTTGGTCAGCTTGGTGTTCACGGCCAGGCCGGTGGTGCCGTAGAACAGCGGCAGGACGTAAGTGTACTCGGGGTCGTAATCCGGCTTTTGCACGCTCTTGGTCATGTCCTTGGCGATCGCTTTCAGGTCGTCCGGCAGCTGTTGCAGCAGCTTTTCGGCGACCAGGAAGGGCACGTAGTTGCCCGAGGGCGCGACCACGTCATAGGCGCCGCCCGCTTTCAGCTTGGCCATCAGCGTGTCGTTGCTGGAATAAACATCGGTGACGACCTTGATGCCGGTTTCCTTCTCGAATTTCTTGAACAGTTTGGGCGCGGTGTAGGTGTCCCAGATGTAGATGTAAAGTTTTTTGCCGGCCGCATGGGCGGCGGTGGGGCAAAGGAAAATAATGGCAAGGGCGGCGATAATAAATGATTTGATTTTCATGATGATCCTCAGGAGGTTTTCTTTTGGTTAATCAGGTAGGAAGATAGCACGAGAATCATCGAAAGCGCCAATAAAATTGCCGAAATGGCGTTGATTTCCGGCGTGATGCCGCGCCGCACCATGCTGTAGATATAGACCGGCAGGGTCATGGCGCCGGGCGGCGCCACCATCTCGGTTATGATAAAGTCGTCGAACGAGGTGATGAAAGCCAGCATCGCGCCGGAAAAGATTCCCGGCATCAGCAGCGGCACCGTGACATGGCGGAAGACCAGCCACGGGCCGGCATAGAGGTCGCTGGCCGCCTCGAACAGGCTGGGCGGGATGGTCTCGAGCCGGGCGTGCAGCGGCGAATAGGCGAAGGGGATGCAAAAGACGATATGGGCGATCAGGATGTTGCCGATGTCGAGGCTGAGGCCGATGGCGGTGAAAAACGACAGCGAGGCGATGGCGATCACCACTTCCGGGATCAGCAGCGGCAGCATGATGAGGCTGTGGACCGCCTGCTGGCTGCGGAATTTTTTCCGGCGGCTGTGCATGGCGAGCGCGGTCGGCAGCGCGATCAGCGTGGAGAAGAAGGTCGCGCCGCAGCCGACGATCAGGGAGTTGATGGCGGCGCGCTGGAGGTCGTCGTTGTCCAGCGCCGCGCGGTACCAGTCGGTGCTGAACCCCTCCCAGACCGTAATCAGCTTGCTGGAGTTGAAGGAGAAGACGATCAGGATGACGATCGGCGCGTAGAGAAAGGCCAGCCCCGCCCAGGCCGTGCCGCCGAAACCGGGGATTTTTAGGGAAGCCGCCGCCATGCTACACCAGCCCCTTCACGTCTTTGGCCTTGCGCGCCATCAGCATCATGCCCAGCATGACGATCGCCATCAGGATGACCGAGGCGGCGGCGCCGAACGGCCAGTTACGCGAAAAGCCGAACTGCAGCTGGATCAGGTTGCCGAGCATCATCTGTTTACCGCCGCCGAGCAGGTCGGAGGCGAGGAAGGAGCCGATCGCCGGGATGAACACCAGCACCGAACCGGCGATGATCCCCGGCATGGCGAGCGGGATGGTGACGCGGAACAATGTCTGCCAGCGCCCGGCATAGAGGTCGGCGGCCGCTTCGGTCAGGCGCCAGTCCATGCGCTCGAGGCTGGAATAGATCGGCAGGATCATGAACGGCAGGTAGCTGTAGAGCAGCCCCAGGCCCACGGCGAAGCCGTTATAAAGCAGCGGCAGCGGCTCTTTAATGATGCCGAAGTAAAGCAGAAAATTATTGACCAGCCCCTCGTTGCGCAGCACCAGCATCCAGGCATAGGTGCGGATGAGCAGATTGGTCCAGAAGGGGATGGTCACCAGCATGATCCATAGGTTGCGCTTTTCCGGCGGGCGCGTCGCCATGTGATAGGCGGTGGGGAATCCCGCCAGCACGCAGAGCAGCGTGCAGACGCCGGCCAGCTTCACCGAGCGCAGGAACACCTCGAGATAGGCGGGGCTGAAATGCAGGTTGCCGTCGAAGTCCTTTTCAAACAGGATCTGGAGATAGGCGTCGAGGGAGAATTGATGCACCACGCCGCCGTAAGGCCCTGCCGCCATAAAGGAATAGGCGACGATCAGGAACAGCGGCATGACAAAAAACACGCCCATGATGATGAAGAAGGGGAGCAGGAGCAGGTAGGCGGGAGAAAGTTTCAGGAAGCGCATCGGATCAATCTTTCCGGCGCAATCGAAATGCGCACCCGCTCGTTTTCCTTCAGGGGCAGGGGCTCGTCTTCGCAGACCGTGACCGTGTCGCCGCTATCGAGGCGGACAATATAATGGGTCACGCTGCCGCGGTAATTGATCTGGGCGACGGTGCCGGTGGCGGAGCAGGATGATTTTTCCTCCGGCGTGACGAAGAAAATATCCTCGGGGCGGAAGCCGACCTCCCGGCCCTTGGCGAGGCCGAGCGTTTCCGGGCGCACGAAGTTGCAGTTGCCGATGAAGTCGGCGACGAAGCGCGTCGCCGGCCGGTCGTAGATGTCCTGCGGCGTGCCGAGTTGCACCACCCGGCCCTTGTCCATGACGGCGATGCGGTCGGACATCGACAACGCTTCGTCCTGGTCGTGGGTGACGAAAATGAAGGTGATGCCGGTGTCGCGCTGCAGGCGCTTCAGCTCGATCTGCATTTCCTTGCGCAGCTTGTGGTCGAGGGCGGAGAGCGATTCATCGAGCAGCAGGATCTGCGGGTGGTTGACCAGCGCCCGCGCCAGCGCCACGCGCTGCTGCTGCCCGCCGGAGAGCTGCGCCGGCTTGCGGTCGGACATGGTTTCCAGGCGCACCAGTTGTAATGCCTCTTTAACCGCGGCGGCGATGGTGTTTTTGTCCTTGCCCTGCATCAAGAGGCCGAAGCCGATATTCTCCGCGACGGTCATGTGCGGGAACAGCGCATAGTTTTGAAATACGGTATTCACCGGGCGCTGGCAGGCCGGAAGCCCGGTGATGTCCTGCCCGAAGAGGATGATTTTTCCGCTGTCGGCGGTGTCCAGCCCGGCGACCAGGCGCAGCAGCGTGGTCTTGCCGCAGCCCGACGGCCCCAGCAGGGTGAAAAACTCGTTCGGGTGCAGGGTGAGCGAGACGTTGTCCACGGCGGTGACCACCGTCGCGCCATGGGCAAAGGATTTGTTGATGTGATCGAGAATGAGCGCTTCAGTCATGTCACGAATCATAGAGGCTTTTTGTCCGGCTGTCATTCCCGCGCGGGGAGTCTCAAAAATAGCCGTTATTTTACAATATGTTAATTACTATATTTCATAATACTTGACTTTTAGAAGAGGATTCTGTAACCTCTTTTTGTCGTTTTTCAAAACGGAAGGAAAAACCAAATTATGACGGAAGCCCAAAAAACCACGAACCTGGATGAGCTGAAAAACAAGCTTTACGAGGCCTTTGACAAGACGTTGCGGGTCGTAAGCTACTACAAAGCAGGCAACAGCGCCTCTACAGCCAATGCAGATGCCGCCTATCTTGAAGCTGCCGCCAAACTCGCCGATTCCATCTCCAAAGTTGAGCGCGAACAGCGCGAAGCCAAAGAGCGCGGCTACAATAAACTCGACAAAAATTGAAATTTTTTTAATAAAAACAAGGAGTTTTGACCATGGCAAAATCTTATGACGATTTCCGGACAACGACGACAACGAATATGGACGAACTGAAAGAAAAGCTTTTAGTGGCTTTTGATAAGGCGTTTGCCAACGGAGAGCGGGAGTCACTTGGGGAAATAGCAAAGGGTATTGCTGCTGTTGAACGCGAACAGCGCGAGGCCAAAGAGCGCGGCATTAACAAGCTCGAGAAAAACTAAGCTGGTAATTTATAATAAAAACAAAAGGATAAGTTATGGACATCAATTTAGACGAAATGAAAAACAAGCTTTATGACGCTTTTAACAAGGCATTAGACGCTGCCGATCGGTGCAAGTATTCGCATACGTCTTCCGGGGAGGCGAAAGCGGCTGCTGACTATGTGGAAGCCGCTTCCAAAGCAGCCATAGCCATCACCACGATTGAGCAGGAGCAGCGCGAGGCCAAAGAGCGTGGCGTTAACAAACTTGAGAAAAACTAAGAAAATCATCAGAAAATCATCATAGGGAGTGAGCTATGGCTGAAGATAATTTGGATGCGTTAAAAAAGGAGCTTTATGAGGCTTTCCGCATCGCCATAAAGTATGGAAAAGATGATTTAGAAGGATATGCCACTAACGCGTCACATCAGGCCGGCGCTTTGTCGTTGCAGGCTGCTGCCGAGGTGGCAAAAGCCATTGCGATCATTGACCGCGAACAGCGCGAGTCCAAAGAGCGCGGCGTTAACAAACTTGAGAAAAACTGAAATTTTTATAATAAAAACAAGGAGATAGATTATGGCTGACAATTTAGAGCAAGTAAAAGCGGATCTTTACAAAATTTTCAATAAGGCTGTTAAAGACCAGCCTGAATGTGACGGATATAGCTACGATGCCATGGTCGGAAACCGTAAGGCGATCAGCGACCTGGCCCGGGCGATTGCCGCCGTTGAAAAAGAACAGCGCGAAGCCAAAGAGCGCGGCATTAACAAACTCGAGAAAAATTAAGGGTTTTTCAGGTCAGTTTTGGTCCTAATTTGCAGCAATTTCAGCCTGTTTAATTCTTTTTTAAATTTTCTTTGACAAGATAGCTGACTGCTCCTATAAACGTCTCTCTGTTGTTCGCGATTCTTCTGAGTCGCGGGCAGAGCCGGGAAAAAGACACGAAAGTTTGTTTTTCCTGTTGACCTGCAGGCCACGTGTCTGTACGGTCTCTCTCTCTGACAGATTCGCTTCCGTTTCGGAAAATTTGTTTTTTCGAAGAGGGGCGGTTTGTTGCGGTGAAAGCCGCGGGGTTATTGAACATTGTAGATCGATGAGAAGAGATACGCAGGCAGCGATTTGTTGACCGTGTTAAGCGTTTTAACAAAGACCTGTCTAAAGTATCTCAGTACATGCCGGGACAGTGATATCTCACGATGTCATCTGTCCCAATATACAGTGAGTGTTTGAGCAAACACTTTAGCAGGTCTCCGAACTGCAGACCAAGTCTGCAGTACTAAATTGAGATCCTTTGAAGAACTATTAAGCAAAGGGATCGAATTCAACTTAAGAGTTTGATCCTGGCTCAGAACGAACGCTGGCGGCAGGCCTAAAACATGCAAGTCGAACGCTCTAGCAATAGGGAGTGGCGCACGGGTGAGTAACATGTGGGAATATGCCTTTTGGTACGGAACAACTTTTGGAAACGAAAGCTAATACCGTATGGTCCCTTCGGGGTAAAGATTTATCGCCAAAAGAGTAGCCCGCACTGGATTAGCTAGTTGGTAAGGTAATGGCTTACCAAGGCGACGATCCATAGCTGGTCTGAGAGGACGATCAGCCACACTGGGACTGAGACACGGCCCAGACTCCTACGGGAGGCAGCAGTTAGGAATATTGGACAATGGGCGCAAGCCTGATCCAGCCATGCCGCGTGAGTGATGAAGGCCTTCGGGTTGTAAAGCTCTTTAGTCCACGA
>JAIOQI010000064.1 GCA_021413445.1 Alphaproteobacteria bacterium
GCCCGTGCGGGATGGTGCCATTCGCATCGGCGGCGAAGGTGAAGACGTAGTCGCCAAAGGCATCAATCACCATCTTGCCGCCCTGGAGTTCGATTTCCATCTTGCCGGGGATGACTTCCGTGGTCGTGTAGGTGTCCACCAGGCGCCATTGGGAAATAAACTTCTGTTCTGCATAAATGACAGCTTCAGGCAGCTTCAGATCGGTGAACAAGGTAGATTGGGCGTTTCTGATGTAGTCCACGCCGCCTATCTCGGTAAAGCGGATAAGCTGGTCTGCGATGCTCATTCCCGCGACATCACCCATTTCATAGGCCGCCTTTTCCAGGACATGGATGATCTGGGCTTGGTATTCCCGCGCCAGGATCAGCTGCTCCTGGTTCAGGACGCCGTCGGCGCCATACAGCCCGTTGAAGATGCCGTTCACCAGTCCTTCGTATTGGTGGATCAGCGTATCGGCCTGATGCGTCGTGGTGATGGTCTCGCTCGGGAGATTATTCAGGATTTCCCGGGTTACAGCGATGCCGTTGATCGCGACGAGGCCGAGGGTGTCGAGGCGGTCGGTATCCGTGTCATTAGCCGCCAGGTTAAATACATTCCCGTTTGCCGTCCCTTCAGCCGCGGCGATGGTGTCGGCCACCGGCGTCGGGTTTTCGTTGGTGGCGAACATATCGACAGTGACATTGCCGGACGTCTTGTTGCCGAGGTGGTCGGCGAAGGTGGCGACCATGCCCAGGGTATCGCTCTCCCCTAAGGACATCGAGAGCGAGTTGGCGGCGTCGAAGTTGTACTTGCCTTCAGCGGTGAAGGTGCCGACGACATCGTTCGCAAAGTGGATATGGCCATGGGAGTGGTGACCGCCAATTGTAAACTCAACCAGGTTCGCCGTTTCTATGTACCCCTCGTATATTCCTTTGGTATGCGCCATGCCTTCCCCGGCCTCTTTAATAGCCGCATTGGCAAGATCGACATTGTGGTTGGCGGTATCAAGTATAGCCTGCTGTTCGCCATATACAGCGTCAAGGTGGACGATCTTGTCATTGACGGCATTCAGTTCCGTCATCATTTTTTCCCGCTCGGTCAGGAGGGGTATCCACGGTTCACGGAACTTTTCCTGAGCCAGGGCAAGGTCTGTGTTAACCGCGGCAAGTTCCTTGGTGTACATCTCTATGCCAGCCGTGTCCCCTTTCGCCGTGGCTGCGGCCAGGGCCTGGGTAAGCTCGTCTATTTCGGGCTGGAATTTTGCCGCGATATCGGTGAGGCCTTGATAGAACTCGACAAGTTTCGCATCATAGCCCTTGATAGCAGACGCATATTTGTCCACCACGTTCAAGAGATCGGCCCTGTCAACAACATACCCCTTGTAGAAGCCGTCAAAGGTCTCTTGCGTCATCTTGGAGGCCATGACGGAGCTTTCCAGATCCTTCTGAAGGATTTCCATGTTGGCGGCGAAGGCTTTTTCGGCAAGCGCGAGCTGTTCTTTAAACATGATGATCTGGTCTTCAGTACTCATGCTGAGGTCTTGGATAAAGGCGTCGATGGCCCCCGCATCGGCTTTGTAAGCCGCTTCAACGATGGCAAAGTCATTAGTCAGCTGGTCAACAACCGCCTGGGCGTCATGGACAGCCGTGTCATACCCGGCCAGCTGGGTGTTGAGGTCAAGGATTTTTGCCTCAAGTCCGGCATGTTTTTCAACAAGACCCGTGTAATCGTTCCAGACCGACCCGGCCCTTGCTTCGATTCCGGCGATGGTCTCGATATACTTCGCATCCAACTCCTTGATTAGCCCGAGTATCATGTCCACGGCTTTTTCGTCGCCGGCCGCCTGGGCTTCGGCGAGCTTATTGTTAAGGTTATTCGTTTCGTCATTGTACCATGTCTTGGTCTTGTCGCGGGTGCGCAGGGTTTCCATGATGACCGGGTCGTTTTCATATTTTTCCAGCATCGTGCTGATGTTCGCCAGTTCGGCACTGATCTTCTCGACAGTGGGGATATAGGTTCCCTTGTAGAAGTAGTTATAAGCTTCCGATGCCTTATAGAATATCACCGAGGCTTCCTTGATCCTGCCGGCGAACACATCTGACTGATCTTGGAAAGTCGAGTCAACCGACTTGCGCTCTTCAAGGGCGTTCTCGATATGCCACTTGACATTCAGCGCGCCTCTGTCCACTGCGATCTGCTCCAGCACCGCGCTTTCCTGGATGCCGTCTTTGCTGATATCGGGATCATGGGCGTCGAACTTGCCCTCAACCCTCTTGCCTTCCCAGAGCTCGACGCGGGTGTCATTGACGACGACCTGGTCGTCAACGCCGTCCACGACGTAAGAGACCTTGCCGGACGTAACGCCGTCGAAGCCGTCTTTAAAGGAGACTATCATGTCCGTGCTGAATTGGTCGCCCGCGGCCACCGAGTTCATATTCGTGGTATCGGAGATATATTTCCCGAATTGATCGTACACCAGCGTCGCGCCGACCAGGAAGATGATCTTCTGCCCGGCAAAGAAGTCAACCGTCTCGCCGGCGTTGGCGAGGGCGTCGATCTGGGTCCTGAGCCACTCCGTGTTATGCGTAAAGTCGGCCTTGAGGGTTTCAAATTTATGCTGCAACTCGACAAGGATTGCGGAATCGTTGTTGTAGGCATCCTGAGCCGGGGCGACAATCTCCTGATAAAGCTTGTCGAGGATTGCCTGATCGGTGTTGATAGCCTCCTGTGTTTTCGCTATCGCATCAAAGACGTCCCGATACTGGCTCTGCAGGCCGTCCATCGCCTTGGTGAACTCTAAGTTGACCGAGTCAAGTTTCGCCGAGAGTTCTTTCACCCGAGTCCAGTCTTGTTTTGCGGTCGCCTCCTCTATGGCCTTGTTCAGCTCCAGGATCGTGGGCTCGTACTTGGCGTTAAGCTCGGGGAGCTGCTTGTAATAGCCGCGGTCCGCCAGTTGCCGATCGAGGCTGACAAGCTGCTCGTTGAGTTTGTTCATATCCTCCGTCAGCGAACGCGCAGCCCCGTCGTATTTCTTATGAGCTTCGTCGAGGATAGCCGCATCTTCTTGGATGCGCTCCTGATAGAAGTTCATTTTCGAAGAGAGAGCACTCGCGACTTTTTTGAAATTTCTCTCCAGCATGGCAAGGTCCTGCTTGTCGTGCTCGATCATCACCGCGATATCCAGCACTTTGGTGGCGATCGTGACCCTGTCGAATGCGACAGCATCATTGGCATCCAGCTCCTTGACGGCCAGCGTGTTGGACCAGTATTCGCCTTCCCGGCCCTCTATAGCTTGCCCGCCGATGAAGATCGGGGCGGTGTTGACGCCCTCCGTCTCGATCGTGACGAAGCCCTTGTCGGTCACGGCGCCGCCCGCGTCGACAAGCTGGACTGAGAATCCGTCTTTGCCCGTCATGCCGACGCCCAGACTGGTGTCGGTGCCGGCTGCGTCGTAGATGAACTCACCACTCTTGAACAGGGTGACATGCCCGCCCGATGCGAGTTGGAAGACCAGGGAATCCGGGCTGCCGCCGCCGGCGCTTGCGTCGATCTTGGCGACGACCTTGTTCAGACCCTCTATTGCGTTCGTGTCCATCTTCGCGAAGGCCTCAAAGTTCTTGAAGTAACTGACCATGTCAGCCGCGCGATCAAGGGTACCACCCAGTTTCTCCAGCATCGCCTTGACGTCAAGAGACAAAAGGAACTTGTCCATTTCGCCGAACCCGGGCAGGTCGATGTTGTTGGCAAAATATCCCTCGATCGTCTTGAAGGCCGTGAGGGTATCAATTGCCTGGGCGCCGCCGGCGGCTTTATCGATCTCTGCGACAGTTTTGTCGAGGATTGCCATCGTTTCCGTGGACAGTTTCATGAAGAGATCAGAGCCCTTCATATAGACGATCAGGTCTCTGGCCGACGAGATGGTGTCGCCGAGGGCCATCAACATCGCCTCGCCGCTGTAACTGCCCAGGACCGCCCTGTCGGTGTCATCATCGAAACCGTCGCCGATGGCGGCCGCTTTCAGTTTCGCAAAGGCCTCAATCGTGTCAATCCTGGCGCTCGAACCCCAGACCACTTTTTGCCCGTCGATGGCATAGACCTGGAACGTGTCGTTCATGTCAACGGGGGCGGCCATATCCAGCAGGTTGCCCTTGACCACATGCCCTTCCAGTGTCGGGATGTTGATGTCCCTGATGCCGTCCTGGCTGTTATGGCCCGTGACGCTGACTGTATAACTGTCACCGATAGTATCACCGAATTGATTGGTTGCCTTGAAACCGCCTTTGATCTCCAATGTCCAGCCATCGGCCAGGGCATCAACCCCTTTCTCGCTGTTCAGGCTGACGAGGCCGGTCGCCCGGTCAAATTTGATGAGTGAACTGGTGTCTATCCTGTCCATCCACAGTTTGGAATCCACCAGCCTGCCTTCGGCGTCATAGACGGCGAACTGGGGCTCGCTCAAATCAAAGCTGTAAAAGTCATAACGGTCCGCATCTTTGACGAAATCATGCATATCAAACGAAAGCGCCTTGCCTTCTTCGGCCCTCAGGTCGATGGTAACGGTTGTGCCCCTTTGATCCGTCCCGTTAATGAAAAGAGTCGTCGTGGAGGTGTCTTCGCTGAAGGAAGTAGCATCCTTCAGGTCGGCCGCCCTGACGGAATAGACCAGGTTTTGGCCGATGATTTCCCTCAGTGACATCGAAGTGGCGTCTTTGCCCATCAGGGTGGCGGTACCGTCGGCGTTGACGGTGATTCTCGTCCCTGTCTTTTCATCAAAGATAGCCGTTTCACCGGCCTTGTGGTAGGTGTCGCCCAGTTTCCATGTGGTGATTGTGAGTGAAGCGGCGCCATCCATGGCCGCCCTTGCGTCTTTCAGGAGGTCGAAGGTAATGCCCCTGTCAACAGAGGTGTCGTCAAAGCTCATGACGGAATTCTGCGCATCGACCAGTTTCGTGCTGGTGACTTCCACCAGCTTGGAGCTGTCGCCGCCGGTGACACCAGAAGACGTCAAGCGCACGCCCATGCTTTGGCCGCTGACATCCTTCAGGGTCAGGGCGCGCAGGGAGCTGTCAAGGCGGAAGCTGAAGCCGGTGTAAAAGTCATGGCCGGCCCCGGAAGTCCCGATCTCAGCGCCGAGGTCGAATTTGGTTTGCGTGCCGGTCATGGTCGTATCGCTGCTGCCGACTTTTGTGATGCTGTCGCTGCCATAGGCCGTGGCGGTGAGGGCGCCGCCCGTCAGGTCAGTCATTTTCAGCGTGCCGATCAGCGCGGAGTCGGCCACGCTGGCATAAAACGCGCGCAAGTCGCCATCGGGCGCGGCTTTGGTGTCTTCCCAGATTTTAAATTCCAGGCCGTTCTTCGATTCGGTGATCCTGACCCAGACGTCAACGCGCGCGCCATTGATCAAGTCGTTGACCAGGAAGGTCATGCTTCTTTCGCCAATGGTTTTCTGTGCTATTGCGAGCAGTTCTTTTGCCATCATCTGCTCTCGCGCGAGCATTTCTTCAAAAACCTTCGAGGGATCTTCGGGGCCATAAACGGTTTGTGTTCTGAGGAGTTCTTCTTCTGTGAGAATCGGTTCCATTTGGTTTCTACCTTTTCCGGCCTTGTGTGGCCCCTTGTTGTCGCTTGACTTATATAGCTGTCTGTTGGTTGAAATTGTTGAACGACGATGACGGAGGGTCTTTGGTCATAAAAGAGCCCTATCTCTCCAAGGTACGCTATTCTGGTTAATGAATTATGAATATAAATTCGCGAATATGAAAATACTCAAAAAAATCAACTCTTTGATAAACATATAAAATCTGACAAATTCTGTATTGCTCATGCTGAAAATGATTCTTTTTAGGGAGGAAGGTTAACGTGAGTCCGGTTGAAACAGGTTTGGCCTTTATCGAAGGGCTGGCGCTGATTTTTTCGCCTTGTATTCTGCCGGTCTTGCCGCTGGTTTTGTCCGCCTCGGCGGACGGCGGCCGGCAAAGGCCCTTCGGGATTATCATCGGTTTTGTGCTGTCGTTCAGCCTGTTCGCTTTTGCGGCGCGGAAAATCGTCGGCGCTTTCGGCATCGATCTCGACGTGCTTAAAAATGTTTCGCTGCTGCTGCTCTTTCTGTTCGGGCTGGTGCTGGTGTTTCCCCGGCTGTCGGACAAATTCAGCCAGTGGACTCAAGGTCTTGCGGCTTTCGGCGCCAGGGTTTCCGCATCGGGCAGGGACGGCCTGGTCAGCGGCATCATGATCGGTGCGCTGATCGGCTTGGTATGGACGCCCTGCTCCGGACCGATTCTGGCAACGGTGCTGGTGCAGGTGATTCGCCAGCAGAGCGACTTTGCCGGCTACCTGATTATCCTTTCTTTCGCCATCGGCGCGGGCGTGCCGATGCTCATCATCGCTGTGGCGGGAAGGGAGATCATGACCTCGCTGGGATTTTTCAGCCGGCATGCGGAGGCTTTGCGCCGGGGCTTCGGCGCCGTCATCATCGCCGCGGTCGTTTTTATTTTCTCCGGCGTTGATGTGCAGACGCTGCTGGCCGGAAGAAGCGGCACCAGCGAACCGCGCGGCGAGATTACGCAGCTGGAAAACGGGTTGAACAATCCTTATCCCGCGCCGGACTTCGTTGGCATCGACTCTTGGCTCAATTCGCCGCCGCTGACGATGCAGGGTTTAAAAGGAAAAGTGGTGCTGGTCGATTTCTGGACGTACTCCTGCATCAACTGCGTGCGCACCCTGCCGTATCTCACCGGCTGGGATAAAAAATATCGCGATCAGGGGCTGGTCATAGTCGGCGTGCATGCGCCGGAGTTCGAGTTTGAGAAAAAAGCGGATAACGTCAGCGCCGCAATCGCGCACCATGGCATCCGCTATCCGGTGGCGCTCGATAATTCCCTTTCGACATGGGCCAACTTCAACAACCGCTATTGGCCCGCGCATTATCTCATCGACCGCGCGGGAAAGGTCGTCTATACCCATTTCGGCGAAGGCGAATACGATGTCACGGAAAATAATATCCGCTACCTGCTCGGTCTGAAGGGCAAAGTCGAGACTGTTGAACGGGAACCGGCTGGTGCCGGCGTTCAAACGCCGGAAACCTATCTTGGCTACGCGCGGGCGGGCGCCGGCTTTCAGGGGCAGAACCAGCTGGTCCGCGACCAGCAAAGCGCTTACCGCTTTCCTGAATCCTTGCCGGACGATCACTGGGCCTTGAGCGGCGCATGGAATATCCAGTCTGAAAAAATCATCTCCGGTGAAAAAGATGCGGCGCTGCGGCTCCATTTCACGGCGCGGAAAGTGTTTCTCGTCCTCGGCACTGCCACGGGCAAGCCGATGCAGGTCACCATTTCATTGAACGGCTCGGTTGTCAGCACCCTGAGCATCGACCGCCATACGCTCTATGAGCTTCTTGACCAGAAAGCCGCTGCCAGCGGCCTGCTGGAAATAAAAGCCGGTGCGGCAGGGCTGGAGGCTTACGCGTTCACCTTCGGCTGACCGGCGATGGCCTTGCGCCAGAATATTTTGGCCAGCTCCAGCGCCGCCAGCAGGACCGCGCCGGCCCCGGCGGCGGCGGCCACATCATGGCCGTGCAGGGGCCCGAAATGGAACAGGCTTTGCGCCGGCGGCCATGACAGCAACAGGCTGAAAACGGCGATCACCAGCGGAATCCCCTTCCACAGAAAGGGATTGGGCCGCCGGAACGCCGTCAGCAGGGAGGCGCTGAAAGAGCGGTTGGCCAGGATCAGCGCGAGATTGATCGTCATCAGCGCCGCAAAAACCAGCGAGCGGATCTCATCTTCGGGAAGCCCGCGCTTCTGCGCAAAAATCCACAAGCCCCCCGCCATGACAAACGCCAATACCCCCTGCGTCAGCCCGAGGCCAAGAATACCGGCGGAGAGAATGGGGGCTTTCGGGTCGCGCGGCGGGCGGGTCATGACGTCTTTTTCCTCTTCCTCGGCTTCCAGCACGATCGAGCAGGTCGGGTCGATGACCATTTCCAGCAGGGCGATGAGCAGCGGGGTCAGGATCAGCGGAAATCCGGAGAGTATCGTCAGGACGGCGAACCCGGCGATCGGGACGTGCACGGCGATGATATAGAGGAAGGCCTTTCTCAGGTTGTCGTAGATGCGCCGCCCGAGGCGGATCGTCCTCACCAGCGAGGTGAAATCGTCGTCGAGCAGGACGATCGAGGACGCCTCGCGGGCGACATCCGTGCCGCGGCTGCCCATGGCGATGCCGATGTGCGCGGCCTTCAGGGAGGGCGCGTCGTTCACGCCGTCGCCGGTCATCGCCACGATCTCGCCGTTGGCTTTCAGGGCGTTGACGATGCGCAGTTTCTGCTCGGGCATGATGCGGGCGAAAACAGAGGCCTGGTTGACGGCGGCGCGTAAGCTTTCATCGCTCATTTTTTCCAGCTCCGCGCCGGTGATGATGTTTCCCGCGGCCAGGCCGGCCTCTGCCGCGATGGCTTGGGCGGTGGCCGGATAATCGCCGGTAATCATGATGATCCTGATGCCGGCGCCCTGCGCCTCCCGGACCGCTGCCGGCACCGTGCCGCGCAGGGGATCGGCAAATCCGGCCAGTCCCAAGAATTCAAATGAAAAACCTTCCGGCGTTTCCGGCAGCGCCCCGGCGGGGGCGGCAGCCTTCGCGATGCCCAGCACGCGCATCCCCTGCGCCGCCAGGGCATCCACGGTATGGCGCAGTTTTTCCATGCGGGCGGCGTCAAACCCGCAGATCCGGCCGACGGCTTCCGGCGCGCCTTTGGCGGCGACTGAATAGCGGTCGTCCTGGTCGTAAACATTCGCCATGACCAGAAGTTCCGGCGTCAGGCCGTAATGATGCACGGGTTTCGCCGCCGGTATTTGCCGCAGGCCGCAGAGCGCCAGATCCATCGGGTCGTAGGAGTCTTTCTGGCTGGACAGGATGCCTGTGGTAACAAGTTCCGCCAGCGCCTCCGGAATCGGCAGGCGGGATTTTTCTTCCCACCGGACATCGCCCTGCAGGAGGCAGGCGACCGACATTTTGTTTTGGGTCAGCGTGCCGGTTTTGTCCGTGCACAGGACGGTGGCGGAGCCGAGCGTTTCGATGGCGGCGGCGCGGCGGGTCAGGACCCTGGCTTTCGAGATGCGCCAGACGCCCATGACCATGAACACGGCAATGACCAGGGGGAATTCTTCCGGCAGCAGCGACATGGCGAGCGCGATGCCGCCCAGGAATGCCGAGAGCCAGTTGCCGTGCAGCAGGCCGTTGATGAGGACGGTGGCGACGCATAACGCAAGGGCGATGATGGCGAAGATGCGCACAAAATTGCGTGTTTGCCGGCGCAGGCGCGGCTGTTCGGTCTCGATCGAAGACAGCGCCTGCCCGATCCTGCCGATCTCGCTGCGGAGCCCGGTGGCGAGCACGATCGCCCGCCCGTTGCCGCGGACGATCAGGGTCCCGGCGTAGATATAGGGCAGGCCGTCGCCTCCCGGGCGCGGCACGGTGTCCGGAATATCCTGCGCCTGGTTTTTTCTCACCGCCACGGATTCCCCGGTCAGCAGGGATTCATCGGTCAGCAGGTTGCTGCCGGAAACGACCAGCGCGTCGGCGGGAACGCGGTCCCCTTCTTTCAGGATCAGCAGGTCGCCGCGCACGACATCCCGTCCGGCGATGCGCACCGGCTGGCCGTCGCGGATGACCAGCGCGCGCGGGCTGGTCAGGTCGCGTAGGGCGTCGAGCACGCGCTCGCTGCGGATTTCCTGCACCACCGTGATCAGCACCGAGAAGGTCAGGAAAACCACCAGCACCACGGCTTCGCGCAGGTCGCCGAGCAGCAGGTAAACTAGCCCTGCGCCGAGCAGCAGGGCGAACATCGGCTCCGTCACGACCTCGCGGATGATCTTCCACGGCGTGCGCTTTCCTGCGACGGGCAGCTCGTTCGCCCCTTCGGCTGCCAGCCGCGCCGCCGCTTCCTGCTGTGACAGGCCGTGACTGTTCATGGCGCGGCGATCTTTCCATCGACGATGGTGATGACGCGGTCGGCGGTTTTGGCGAAATGGGTGTCGTGAGTGACGACGGCGATGGTGCGCCCCTGGCGGGCGAGGTCTTTCAATATCTTCTGCACATTGGCGCTGGAGGCGGTGTCGAGATTGCCGGTCGGCTCGTCGGCCAGGATCAGCAGGGGGTCGTTGGCGAGGGCGCGGGCGATGGCGACGCGCTGGCTTTGCCCGCCAGAGAGCTGCCGGGGCAGTTTGTGCATCTGGTCGGCGAGCCCGAGGCTGTCCAGCAGTTCTTCCGCATGTTTCCTGATTTTCGCGCCGGACAGTTTGCCCAGCCGCCGCATCGGCAGCATGACGTTTTCCAGCGCGGTGAATTCCGGCAGCAGGAAGTGGAACTGGAAGACGAAGCCCAGCTCCGCCAGCCGGATGTCGGCCAGCCGGTCTTCGCTGTAGGAGGAGGTTTCCGTGCCGTTCAGCCAGATTTGCCCGCTGGTCGGCACGTCCAGCAGGCCCAGAAGATAAAGCAGGGATGATTTGCCCGAGCCGGAGGGGCCGGTGATGACGATGAATTCCCCTTGCCGGATTTCAATGTCGGCGTTTTCCACCAGGGTGACGGGCACTTCCCCTTCCAGCCGCCGCGTCAGCTGCGTTGTTTTCAGGACCACCGGCATCAGGAGCCCCCGCGCAGGATGTCCACCGGCTGCACATGCGCCGCCTTGCGCGCCGGCAGCAGGGCGGCCAGTATCGAGGCGGTCATGGCGAAGGCGGACGCGATGGCGAACTGCAGCCAGCCCCAGTCGATCGGCATCTGGATGATTTCCGTGGCTCCCGGCGGCTTGAAGCGGATCTGCATCATGCCGGACATGATGGCGCTGCCGAGCGGCAGGCCGATCAAGGTGCCGACCAGCCCGAGAAGAATTCCCTGGATCAGGAATATCCGCCGGATGTCGCGGGCATAGAAGCCCATCGACTTCAGGATCGAGATGTCGCGCAGTTTTTCCATGACGACGGTGGAAATCACGTTGTAAATCCCAAAGGCGGCGACGATCAGGACCGCGCTGACGACGGTGTACATGATGGTGTTGCGGATGATGAGCGTGTTCATCAGGTCTTCGGAGGCTTCCTGCCAGGAGAGGCTCTTGTAGCCGATCCGGCTTTCGATGTCGGCGGCCACCTGCCGCGCCTGATAGGGGTCCTGCAGCTTGACGACGATGCTGTTGATCCGGTTCGGGCGGTTGAGCAGCGCCTGCACGCGCTTGAGGGAGACGAAGGCCTGTCCGGAATCGTAATTGGCGCGGCCGGTGCGGAAAATGCCGAGGATTTTGAAAGTGCGGGACTGCCCGGCGGTGGAGGAAACGGTGATGTTTTCCCCTTTGACCAGGGCCAGTTTTCGCGCCAGCTCCTGCCCGATGACGATGCCGTCCGGATTGGCGAGCAGGTCGTCGATGGTGCCGTCGATCATGTATTTTTCGATGGTGGAGACGTTCCTGATCTCCGCGGGGATCATGCCGTTCAGGGTGACGCCGAGGTCTTTGCCGGCAAAACTGACCAGGGCCTGCCCGGCCAGCATCGGCGACGCGATCACCCCGTTCATGGGGCGGATTTGCTTCAGGATCTGCTCGTAACCGCGGATGCCGCGTATTTCCGTGACCGGCTTGACCCGGCGTATCTCCACCGCGCCGTGCGGATAAAGCAGGAGGGCGGGCTGCCGGCGGGGATTGCGGAATTCGTCGGAAATGGTGATGTGCGGCGAATTATCAACTAGGCGCTTGATGAAATCCTTTTCGGAGCCCCGCATCAGCGAGGCAATGGCGAGAAAAAAAGCCACGCCGAGGATGATCCCGAGCAGGGAAACGATGCTCTGGCGCTTGCGCGCCAGCAGGTGCTTCAGGGCGATGAAGATCAGGAGACGCATCAGCGCCCCGGCGGAACAAGTTTTGTCCGCACTTTCCGTCCGGCTTCCATTTCCGGTTTGGGTTTGAGAACGGCCTGGTCTTCCATCGCCAGACCGCCGAGAATTTCAGTCTGTTCGGGCCCCCGGGCCCCGACGGCGACCGTCTGTTCCGCCAGGACGCCGTTTTTGACCAGGAAAACCTGATTGTTTTGCGTGAGGGCGCTGTTGGGCAGCAGCATCGCGTCGGGATGCGTGCGGATGACGATGTTGGTTTCCGTCGTCATGCCGATTTGCAGCGGGGTGTCCTCGGTAAAGGTGATGCGCACGCGGTAACTCCGCGCGATGGGGTCGCCCTTGGGGGTGATGGCCTGCACCGCGCCGTGAAAAACCTTGTCCGGGAAAGCGTCGGCGCGGATGAGCACCTCTTGCCCGGTTTTCACTTCCGCAATGTCTTCCTCGTCCACTTCGGCGCTGATCCGCAAGGGCGCGCAGCAGGACAGCCAGAATACCGGCTGGTTGGCGGCGATCATCTGCCCGATCTCGCCATCGCGCCTGATGATGCGGCCGTCGGCCGGGGCGGTCAGTTTCATGAAATCGGCCTCGGCCGCCGCGCGGGCGACGGCGGCCCGGGCGGCGCTCCAATCCGCCTGCGCCAGGTCCAGCGCGGCTTTGGTTTCGTACCCTTGTTTTGCCAGCGCTGCCTTGCGGGCATAATTTTTCTCGGCGAAGTCCTCGCGGGCCTGAACTTCCTCCAGCGTTTTTTTCAGGTTTTCGTCTTCGAGGCGCGCCAGCATCTGGTCTTTGCTCACCGCGCTGCCTTCATCGGCGTTCATTTCGACGAGGCGCGCCGCGCTGCGCGCCGCAATCGGCACCATCACCGTCGCTTCCACCGTGCCGGTGGCATAGACCGCCTGCAGCGCCGGGCCGCGCACGGGGTGGACGACCTCGACGAAGAGGGATATGGGCGGATGCAGAAAAAACCACGCTCCCGCCAGCAGCAGGATGAAGACAATCCCCCAAAGAATGCGCCCGATCTTGATATTCGTCTCCATATTTGGTTCTGATTAAGAAACGCCAATCACTTGGTTATGCGATCCACGGCAATGCCGGGGCTGAGGAAATCGAAGAAGGTTTTGCTGGATGATCCGTTCACGATGCCGCCGGTGACCAGCGGTTTTTCAAAAAGCATGCCTTGGTAGAAGATAAGTGTCACGGTGTAATCAAAACCCTTTTCATCTGTCCTGATCCGGATCAGGGAACTGAAGCCATGCCGGCGCTTGACGATTTTGTAGTTCAGTTTGTAGCCGTAGAGATCGTGCAGGATGTTCTCCCGCGTGGCATCGTCATCGAACGTGACAATGCTGGACCCTAACAGGGCCGTCATGATTTCATTCCGCCTGAGGAGGTTCAATTCCTCTTCCCTCCGCCCCATCTTGGCCAGGACCTCTTTTTCGGGCATGCCGGGATCGATGCCGCTCAGGCGCGACAGAAAATCCTCTTTCGTGCTGTAGTAGGAGGGATTGACGGCATCTGTCCCGCCGGGGACGGGTGCATAATCCGCGCAGCCGGCAAGAAACAGCAGGAAGACCATCAGGCCGACTCTTAGAGTGTGGGGAACCATTTTTCTCATCTTTTTTGTATTTACAAGCAATACGAACAGCCTACCATATAATGGTTTTTGTACGAATATTTTCAGGCTTTACAGAATGAATTAATAAAAGTTTAAGCAATTGCCCTTAGGGTTGCAGATGTGCTTTTTTGAATCACGAAACGGGGGTTTTATTGATGGCGGACATTGAAAATCATACCGGGCAGTTTTTGAGCGAGTTGCCGTTTTTCTCCAATCTTCCCGAACCCGACCTGGCGGCCTTCATAAAGGCGGCGCTGCTGCGCAGTTACGGCAAGCAGCAGCGGCTTTTTTTGCACGGCGACAGGGCTGACCGGTTTTTTGTCATGATCAGCGGCTGGGTCAAAATACATAGGGAAACCCCGGAGGGCGAGGAGGCGGTCGTGGCGCTGTTCACGCGCGGGGACGTTTTTGGCGAGGCGGCGATCTTCGGCGGCGCCGATTACCCGTTTTCCGCAGAGGCGGTCGAGGAAACGCGCGTCGTGGAGATTTCAGCGGCGGTGCTGAAAACCATGGCGCAGAACAACCCGGAGATCATGCGCCGCGTCATGGATTCGATGTACCGCGAAATACGCCACCTCCAGATAGAAAGCGAACATCTCGCCCTGATGAGCGCGCCGCAGCGCGTCAGCTGCCTGGCGCTGAAGCTTTCCGCCGACATGATCGGCGGCGGCGGCAAATTCACCTTTCCTTACGATAAGTCCCTGGCGGCGGTGAGGCTGGGCATGAAGCCGGAAACTTTTTCACGCGCTTTCGCCCAGCTGAAACCCGTCGGCGTCACGGTCAGGGGCACGGAAATCCGCATCGACAGCTTTGACCGGCTGGCGGAATTCAGCTGCAGCCATTGCTCCGCCCAGCCCGGGGAATGCAAAGTCTCCCGCACTTTCTCGCGCGGCGAAAGCATCGCTACGGGGAAAAAGTGCAGGGCCGTCTCTTAAAACCAGACGATATCCGCCAGTTCTTTCAGCAGGGAGGCTTCATCGTGCTTGGTCAGCTCTTTGTTGACTTCCGCCACGATGCGGGTATGCACCTCTTTACTCATGGTCTTGCGCAGGTCGCCCAGGATATGGGGCGGCGCCACGAGGACGAAGCGGTCGAAGGCATCTTCCTGCACGGCCTTCTCCAGCCAGTCGGCCAGGGCACGGGCAAAAGACAGTGACTCCTGCTGGCTGGCATCCATGTGCGGCTCGTATTTGTGATGCACGGAACCGCCGCTGGAGCTGACCACGCGGCCCACGGACTTGTTGGTGGGGTCATCGTGAACGATCTCCGGCACGGCATCGCCGAGAAATTCCAGATGCTCGCCCTTTTTCCTGAAAATTTTGGCGATGTGCTTGTCGGCGACGAGTATCCAGATGCGGGGGATTTTTTTGGCGCTGTCATCGGCCAGTTCCTTGCCGATATTCTTCAGGCTTTCCTGCGCTATTTTCCCGGTGAACTTCATGTTGTTTCCTTCTGAAAGAAGAAAAGGCCGGGTGCGCGCCGAAGGGCGGTCCCGGCCTTTTCAGGTTAATGGTTAGGCTACTTTCTTGATTTGCAGTATTTTCGGCTGTAGCACCGCTTCGGCTTTTTTCGGCACTTTGACGGTGAGGATGCCGTTTTTAAAGGAAGCCTCCGCCTTGTCGAAATTCGCCGTTTCCGGCAGGGCTATCTGGCGGTAGAAAGATCCGTAGGAGGATTCATGGCGGATGTAATTTGCATCCTTTTCCTCTTTTTCCTCTTTCTTCTCGCCCTTGACGGTCAGGTAGCCGCTGGTGACGGAGACTTCGACGGCTTCCGGCGGGATGCCCGGCAGTTCCGCTTCGACGCGGAAAGAATCGCCGTTCTCGATGACGTTGATGGCGGGGGCCATGAGCGACATTTCCTTCTCCCACTTGGTCAGGTACAGTTCCGAACCCTTGTAGAAATGCTCGAACAGGCGGTTCATTTCTTCCTGCAGCGCCGAGAAGGACGGAATCATCTGCTGGCCGCCGCTTTTACGCACGTTGATGCCGAAAGGACGTTCCCAGTTCATAAGATCACGTAATGTCATGCTATATCTCCTGATTAAAAGTTAGGGGTTAAAGGGGTAGGGGTTAGTAACAGGGATGATTGAACCACGAAAAACCAAAAAGGGTTTTGACAAAAATCAAGAAAGCTTATTTTTCCCGTAGTGGCCGAGAATCTCCTGCACTTCGTCGTCGCTGGTTTGCGAAAAATCCATGTACCATTGCCCGACGCCGTAAAAGGGCTCGGGCATATGCAGGCAGACGACGTCGTCTGCGATAGACGACAGCGCCGCGCAGGCGGAAGCCGAGCCGACGGGAACGGCGACGATGATGCGTTCCGCCTGCAATTGGCGCAGCGATTCCACCGCGGCGCGCATCGTGGCCCCGGTGGCGAGCCCGTCATCGACGACGATGATTGTTTTTCCCTTCACCTGCGGCACCGGCAGGCCGTGCCGGTAGAGGGCGTTGCGGCGCTGCAGCTCGGCTTCCTCTTTCGCGATCACCTGATCCAGACTCTTTTTGCCGATGCCGCCCATCTCCACGTATTCGGGGTTGATGTAACGCACGCCGCCCATGGCGATGGCGCCCATCGCGAATTCCTCCTGACCCGGCATGCCCAATTTCCGCACCAGCCAGATGTCGAGGGGCAGGGACAGCGCCTTCGCCACTTCATGCGCCACCGGGACGCCGCCGCGCGGCAGCGCGAACAGCAGCACATCCGGCCGGGCTTTGTAAGCGGTGAGCGCTTTCGCTAGTGCTTCTCCGGCCTCGACCCTGTCCTGGAATCTTTTAAACATGCAGATGCTCCCTGAACCATTCCGCCGCCATCTGCGCCGCGCTTTCCAGCGTGCCCGGCTCCTCGAACAGGTGCGTGGCGCCGGGGATGATGCTCAGGGTGGAGCGGGGATTCAGTTTCTCCAGCGCCCGCCTGTTCAGCGTCATGACTTCGGGGTCGTGCCCGCCGACGATGAGCAGGGCCGGCGCCTTGACGATGGGCAGGAAATCCCCGGCCAGGTCGGGCCGGCCGCCGCGCGACACGACGGCCCTCACCTTATCCCCCTGCCGCGCGGCGGCGATCAGCGCGGCGGCAGCGCCGGTGCTGGCGCCGAAATAGCCAAGCGGGAGTTTCGCCGTGGCGGCGTTGTTCTGGATCCAGGCGGTGATGGCTTCCAGCCTTTCCGCGAGCATGGAGATGTCGAAGCGCAGGTGACGCGTCCTTTGGTCGATAACCTCTTCTTCCGCCGTCAGCAGGTCGGCGAGCAGCGTGGCAAAACCATATTCATTGAGGACGCCGGCGACATAGCGGTTGCGCGGGCTGTGGCGGCCGCTGCCGCTGCCGTGGGCGAACAGGACCAGGCCCTTGGCGGTTTCGGGAATTGTCATATCCCCTTCCAGGACGGCTTTGCCCGCCGGTATGTGCATGGCTTGTGTTGCGGGGCTGCTCATGGTCGTTTTCCTGTCTTCATCCTGATTACAGAAGAGCACGGAAAAAGGACGGATTCTTTGATATTTATCAAGAAACCGGACAAAATTCCGGCGTAAGATTCCAGCATGGATGTACGCGCCCTTCTGGTGAACGAAATTATCGCCTCTGCCGTGCCGCTGACCGGCGGCGCCGCCGATTATTCTTCCCTGTTCAAGATGATCGGCGACGCGCAATTCGTGCTGATCGGGGAAGCGACGCACGGCACCGACGAATTTTACCGTGTCCGCGCCGAGATCACCAAAGAGCTGATCCAGCATCACGGGTTTTGCGGCGTGGCCGTGGAGGCGGACTGGCCGGACAGTTACCGGGTCAACCGTTATGTGCGCGGCGATGCCAATATCGCCAACGCGCACAGCGCCCTGGCGGAATTTACGCGCTTTCCGGCCTGGATGTGGCGCAACGAGGTGATGGTCGAGTTCGCCGACTGGCTGCGCGATTATAACCGCTCCTGCGCGACCGATCATGAAAAAACCGGCTTTTACGGGCTGGATGTTTACAGCCTGCGGGCCTCGATCAAGGCGGTCATCGCCTACCTGGACGGGGTCGATGCGGAGGCCGCCCGCCGCGCGCGCGCGTATTACGGCTGCTTCGACAGGTATGATTCGGGCAACCCGCAGGAATACGGCTACGCCAGCGCTTTCGGGCTGACGCCCTCCTGCGAGCGGGAGGCGGTGCAGCAGCTGGTGGCGCTGCGGCACCACGCTTTTGATTATATGCAGCGCAACGGCTTCGTCGCCGGCGAGGAATTCTTCTGCGCCGAGCAGAACGCCAAGGTCATCGTCGATGCCGAAAAATACTACCGCGCCATGTTCGCCGGCCGCGCCTCGTCATGGAATTTGCGCGACAAGCACATGGTCGAGACCCTTTACGCGCTGGCGGACCATCTCGGCAAGCAGCGGGGCGAGCGGGCCAAAATCGTGGTCTGGGCGCATAATTCCCACGTCGGGGATGCGCGCGCCACGGAAATGGGCGAATCCGGAGAATGGAATATCGGGCAGCTGGTGCGCGAGAGCCGCGGTCGCGATGCGGCGCTGATCGGGTTTTCCACCTGCCGCGGCACGGTGACGGCGGCGTCGGAGTGGGACGGCGCGGCGGAGCGCAAGGCCGTGCGCCCGTCGATGCAGGAAAGTTATGAGGCGCTGTTCCATGAAACCGGGCTGAAAAAATTCCTACTCCAGCTCCGCGACAACAAGACATTGATCCGCCATTTGTCGCTCAGCCGCCTGCAGCGCGCCATCGGCGTCATTTACCTGCCGGAAACCGAGCGGCAGAGCCACTATTTCTTTTCCCGCCTGCCGGAGCAGTTCGACGCCATCATCCATATTGACGAGACCCAGGCCCTGAAACCGCTGGAACCCAGCGGATTGTGGCACAAGGGCGAAGCCTTCGAGACCTATCCGACGGGGCTTTAACCATCCCCATAAAAGGCGTATAATATGAAACGCATGCTTGTTCGTCAGACATCATCCGCGCTGTTCCTTTTTGCTTTCCTCTGCCTTTCGCCGCTGCAGGGCCGGGCGCAGATGGTCTATGTGCCGGAGGGCGACGTGGCGGGCACGATCGCCCATTACAAGGTCAAGAAAAAAGACACGTTGTACAACATCGCCCGCCAGTTCGATGTCGGCATCGTCGAGCTGCTGGCGGCCAATCCCGGTATCGACCCGTGGATACCAAAAGCCGGCACAAGATTGACCATCCCCTCCGCCCATGTGCTGCCGGCGGTGAAGCGCGAGGGGATCGTCATCAATCTTTCCGAGCTGCGCTTGTACTATTTTTATGACCCCCAGACGGTGATGAGTTTTCCCGTCGGGATCGGCATGGATGGGTGGCTGACGCCGACCGGCGCGACCGAGATCGTAAAAAAACGCAAAGACCCCTCCTGGACGCCGCCTGATTCCATCCGTGAGGAAGACCCCGACCTGCCCGATGTGATTCCGGCGGGACCGGATAATCCGCTGGGGGCCTATGCGATGAATCTGGGCCTGCCCGGTTATCTTATTCACGGCACCAACCGGCCTTACGGCATCGGCAAGCGCTCCAGCCACGGCTGCATCCGCCTCTACCCCGAGGATATCTCCCTGTTGTTTAACATCGTGAAGGAAGGCACGCCGGTCACGATCATCGACATGCCTTTCGCCTTGGGATGGCGCGGCGATGACCTGTACCTGGAAGTGTCGCCGACGCCGGAGCAGGCGGACAGGATCGCGCAATATAAGCAGGTGGAACTCTTCGATCTTCCGGAGGTCTATTACGCCGTCGAGCAGGCGGCCGGCAAGCAGGCGAAGATCAACTGGCCTGTCGTGAAGGATGCCGTGATCTGGCGCACCGGCATCCCCGTAGTGGTGGCGACGAAGGAAGAATGAATTTCAAAGTGGCCTTTCAAAACGGCCCATCAGTTCGGCCTGGCCCACGACATGCCCGTCCATGGCGGACAGCACTTCTTCCCTGCCGGCGCCGGGTTTGAGTTTCAGACTGGTATCGAGGGCGTAGAGCCTGAAAAAGTAGCGGTGCGGGCCGTAACCCTGCGGCGGGCACGGGCCGCCGTAGCCGATTTTGCGGAAGCTGTTGCGCCCCTGGACGGCATCGTTTTCCGGGTGGTCGGCGGGGGAAATATGCGCGGGCAGGCCGCGCGCGCTGCCGGGGATATTATACACGACCCAATGCACCCAGACGCCCGCCGGCGCGTCGGGGTCGTCCAGGATCAGCGCGAAGCTCTGGGTTTTTTCCGGCACGCCTTCCCAGGAAAGGTCGGGTGAAATATTTTCTCCCTGACAGGTGTATTTTTCAGGGATTTTGCCTTCAGGGCTGAAGGCGCTGCTTTTTATCCGCATGGACGCGCTCCCGACATCATTATTGCCAGAGACAAAAACGGGAAGAAGATAATGGCGATATTTATTTTGCCTGTTGCTGGCGAAAGATCTGGTCGGATTTTTCGGCGCCGGCTTCTGCGGCTTTGGCAGCCTTGTCAGCATCTTCGCGGGCCGCTTTGGCATCCGCCGCCGCCTGTGCCGCCGCGCTGGCCGCCGCTGCCGCCGAGTTTTTCGCCGCTTCCGCCATGGAATGCGTGTCCGTCAGCAGTGCGCGGTCTTCTTTGTTAAGTCCTTGATTCGCGCAGCCCGCCAGGGCCATCAAAACAACGCAGGAAATGCCCAGTAATGCTTTTTTATTCGCCATGATCATCAATCCTTTTAATAAATGAATGAAAGCCCGGATTGTTTCCGAACCTGTGTCATTAGACCATAAATCTTCGCCTGCAGGCTTGATAATAGTCAAGAATGGTTTTTTCTACCACGGCCGGGAGATGCCCTGCAGTCTGAACAGGAGGTCCCACGCCGTCTGGTCGGCAAACAGGATCGCCACGGTTATGAATATGGACAGCTGCCAGTTGAGGCGGAAGGAGCGGAACACGATGCAGCCGGTCACGACGTAAAAGTAGCACTGCACAATCACAAAAATCCGGTCCATTTCCTCCCGCGGCAGCCAGCCGCAGGCGGCGGCCAGCAGCAACGGCAGGCTGACGCCGAACATGGCCAGCGCGGTCCAGTTGCCGGCTTCCATGAACAGCCAGAATTTGCCGAGCCGGTTGAAGGCGCGGGCGAGCAGGGCGACCAGCAGTAGAGAAAATACCAGCGACAGCGCGGCCTGCGCCACGACTGTGGCCAGGATCTGGCTGTAAGGGTAACCGCTTTCCATCCCCTTGGGCGGGTAAAAATAGGTGAACGGCAGGGTCAGGGGAAATAACGCCGCCGGGATGAGCAGGGAGCGGAGGGCGGCCCGTTTCGCGCCGGAAAAAGCGTTGATCCCCCGGCCGAAAAGAAACAGCAGGTCAAAAGCGCCCGTCAGTTTTGTTTTGATGCTCAAGCCTGAAAACTCCTAAATCTCTCTATCATTGTCACCCTGAGCGAAGCGAAGGATGACAACAAAAGGGACGCCAGCAAAATTGTATCTACTTTGAATTGGTTTATCTACTTGAATTTACTAATTTTATTGGCAGAACCCGCCGGTCGCTTTAGACTTGACATATTTCATAAAACCATCTACTTTATGTCTAATTATAACCTTTCGCGACAGGCAGGATAAAACGGATGCGCGCACCCGGACATCAATACACCTCCAAGGAACTTGCCGCCGTTATGCGGGGGGTGGAGCTGTTCCGGGCCGTCGAAGCCGGAAATCCTGCCGCCGTGCGGGCGTTGCTGGCGCAGGACGCCGCTCTGAATATTTCCATCGGCTCGGGCGGCGATACGGCGCTGCTGCGGGCGCTCAAAAACAAGAATCCCGAGATTGTGAAAATGCTGCTCGACAAGGGCGCGGACGTCAATGCCAGGGACAATGAGGACACCCCGCTGCTGATCTGGGCGATGCTATGTGCACAAAATAACGTGCAGATCGTGGAACTGTTCCTCTCACGCGGCGCCGACATCAATGCAAAAGACCGCAACGGCGCAACGCCGCTGATGTTTGCGGTCAACTGGGGTTATACGGAGGTGGTGCGCTTGCTGGTGGAAAGGGGCGCCGACCTCAGCCTTAAAAACAAGGCCGGCGAGACCGCGTTGTCTCTTGCGGAAGAAACCGGGCCGCTCCAGGTCATTGACGGCACGGAGATCGCAAAAATTCTCAGGGCCACGACCCAGCCACGGGAAGGTATAGACTTCACGGCAAATTACTGGGTTGCCAGCAGCTGGTTCAATCCTGTCGAAAAACAGATCAATGATTTGCTGGCGACGGGCGATCCGCTGGCCGGCATCGTTCATGCGGGGAACGTGGAGAAAGCGCGGGCGTTTTTCAACGAACTTTTCTGGGCGGATAAAAACCGCAAGCCGCAGTGGGAGCATTTGCAACTCGCCCTGCTGACGGAGAACAAGCCGATGCTGCGGTTGCTCATCACCTGGGGCGCAAGCTGCACGGCGGAAAATATGGGCGAACTGAAGCAGGTCACGGCGGAGAAATATCCCCATTATGCCGCGCTGCTGCGCTCAAGCGGGCTGCGCGTAGCGGAGGCCGCGGCTGTCAATGACGCTTCTGCGCCCGCCCGGCCCAAGGTCGGCGACAAGATGCCCGACGGCACGGTCTATGCGGGCTTTTCCCCGGACACGCAAAAGCCGATCTATGCCGCCGCCGAAGACGCCTCCCTGACGATGACTTTCAATCAGGCGGCAGAATATGCCGCTAAACTGGAAGTCCACGGCCACACCGACTGGCGCGTGCCGACCAGGGAGGAGTTGAATGTCCTCTACCAGAACAAGGACAAAGGTTTTCTGAAGGGCACTTTCAGTGAAGTCAGGGGAGACTGCTGGTACTGGTCATCTACTCAGGACTCAGAGGACTCGAAACACGCTTATTACCAGCGCTTCGATTACGGGCAGCAAGGCTCATTCTTTAAGAGTAATCGTTTTTTAATTCGCTGCGTGAGGGGCTGAAGATGCGCGGAGGCAGGCATAGTTCAACATTTAATGATGCGTCCGGGCTTGACCTGATCTCTGCCGTGAAAAAGGGCGACTTTGCGGCCGTGCAGGCGTTGCTGGAAAAGGGCGCCGACGTCAATCAAAAAGGCGAATACGGCTACACGCCGCTGATCCATGCCTGCGCTTATAAGCATGAGAAGATCGTCCGGCTGCTGCTCGACAGACGCATCGACATCGACGTCAAAAACGACTTCGGCGACAATGCGCTGCTGAACGCGGCGGACTCCGGCTACACCGATATTGTGAAGTTGCTGCTGGAGAAGGGCGCGGCCCTTAATATTAAGAACAACGACGGCGTCAACGCCTTTTACCTGGCGCTCAGAAAAGGCCATCTTGACCTTGCGAAAATGCTGCTCGCCAAGGGCGCTGACATCAGTGTGAAAAGAGAAAACGGTAAGACCCCCCTGCAGATCGCGGCGGGCAAGGGCGATGCGGAGCTGGTGCAACTGCTGCTGGCCAAGGGCGCTGACGTCAACAAAAAAGGCGAATACGGCTACACGCCGCTGATCGAAGCCTGCGCTTACAGGCAGATGGAGATCATCCGGCTGCTGCTCGGCAAAAAGGCCGACATCGACGTCAAAAACAATTTCGGCGGCAACGCGCTACTGAGCGCGGCGGAGTACGGTCATACGGAGATCGTGCAACTGCTGCTGGAAAAGGGCGCGGCCCTTAATATTAAGGACAATGACGGCGCCAACGCCTTTTACCTGGCGCTCAAAAGCAGCCATACGGATCTTGCGAAACTGCTGATCGAGAAGGGTGCTGACGTCAATGTGAAAAGAGAAAATGGCAAGACCCCCCTGCAGATCGCGGTGAATAAGGGCGATCTGGAATTGGCGCGGCTGCTGCTGGCCAAGGGCGCCGATGTCAATCAAAAGGGCGAGTACGGCTACACCCCGCTGATCGAGGCCTGCTCTTACAAACAGATGGAGATCATCCGGCTGCTGCTCGACAAAAAGGCCGACATCGACGTCAAAAACAATTTCGGCGGCAATGCGCTGCTGAACGCGGCGGAGTACGGTCATACGGAGATCGTGCAACTGCTGCTGGAAAATGGCGCGGTCCTTGACGTCAAGGACCGGGACGGCGCCAATGCCTTTTTTCTGGCGCTTAAAAACAATCATCTGCCGCTTGCAAAAATGCTGCTCGCGAAGGGCGCTGACGTCAATGTGAAAAGAGAAAATGGCAAGACCCCCCTGCAAATTGCGGCGAACAAGGGCGATATGGAGCTGCTGAAATTGTTGCTGGCCAAGGGCGCCGACATCAATCAAAAAGGCGAATACGGCTATACGCCGCTGGTCGAGGCCTGCTCCCGCCGGCAGGTGGAGATTGCGCGGCTGCTGCTCGACAGGCGCGCCGACATTGACGTGAAAAACAATTTCGGCGGCAATGCGCTGCTGAACGCGGCAGAGTACGGTCATACGGAGATCGTGCAACTGCTGCTGGAAAAGGGCGCGGCCCTTGACGTCAAGGACAACGACGGCAATACCGCGCTGCTGCTGGCGCTGAAAAACAATCACCCTGCCGGCGCAAAAATGCTGATTGAGAAGGGCGCGGCCCTTGACGTCAAGAACGGGGATGGGAATACCGCGCTGTTCCTGGCGCTGAAAACCCGTGACCATGCCAGCGTGAAAATGCTGATCGGGAAGGGCGCTGACGTCAATGTGAAAAACAAGGAGGGTTACACTCTCCTGCAGATGGCGTCAATCTGGAGCCATACGGAGGTGATGCGCCTGATGCTTGATAAGGGCGCCGACATCAATCAAAAAGGCAATGGCGGCAATACAGCGCTGATCCAGGCGTGCAGCGGCGGCAATGCCGAGATGGCGCGCCTGCTGCTGGAGCGCGGCGCGGATCTGGGCATCAAAAACAAGGCCGGCGAAACCGCCTTGACCGAGGCGGTATCCCGGGGTCGCACAGACATCGCACAAATTTTGACAGAGGTTATTGAGCAGCGCGAGATGGAGGCGCAGAAGCGCACCAAGGCCGAATACTGCATCGCCAAGCACCTGGAGTCCCTGCGGGGGATCATGAATCCTACAGACCTTGCTGTCAATTCAGGCGACGTCAGGAAAGTGCGGGCGTTTTTTGACCTGCATTTCTGGGGCAATGCCAGCATAAAACCGGACTGGAAGCAGGTGCAACTCGCCCTGTTGACCGAGAACAAGCCGGTGCTGCGCTTTCTCATCACCTGGGGCGCGGCCTGCACGGCGGAAAACCTCGACGAACTGAAGAAAATAACGCTGGATCAATATCCCCGCTATGTCGCGTTGCTGCACCGCTGCGGCATGGATATTCCTGCGGCGGAAAAAAAGATTGCGCAGGGTTTTAATTCCGGCGCGGCGGCAGCGGTCAAATCCCCGCCGCAGCGCCCGATCCCGCCGCCGTCTATTACTTTAGGGTGGTAGCCCTCAAAGCGCCGCCAGCGCCTCGTCCAGTTTAGCCAGCAGCAGGTCGGCGTTGTCTTTGGAAAAAGTCAGCGGCGGGCGGATTTTCAGGATGTTCGAGGAAATCCCGGCGGAGCTGATGAGCACGCGCTTTTCACGTAAGGAGTTAACGACGCGTTCGGTCTCGGCGGTGGCGGGCTCCAGCGTCTTGCGGTCGCGGACGAGTTCGGCGGCGATATACAGCCCCGCGCCGCGCACGTCGCCGATGAGGGGATGCTTGATCGCCAGTTTTTTCAGCCCCTGGCGCAGATGATGGCCGACCGCTGACACGTTTTCCATCAGCTGTTCGCGCTCAATGACTTCCAGCACGGCCAGGCCGACCGCCGCCGCTACCGGCGTGCCGCCGAAGGTGTTGAAATAGCGCGACTGGCTGCTGAAGCCTTTGACGATTTCAGGTTTTATCGCCAGCCCGGCCATCGGATACCCCGCGCCCATCGGCTTGCCCATGGTGGCGATGTCCGGCACCAGCCCGTGGCGCTCGAAGCCCCACATCTGTTCGCCGGTGCGCCCGAAACCGGCCTGCACCTCGTCGGCGATGAACAGGCCGCCGGCCTTGCGTATAACTTCCGCGGCCTGCGTTAGAAATCCCGGCGGGTCGGCAAAGACGCCGTCGCTGGCGAAAATGGTATCGACGATCAGCGCGGCGGGCCTGATGCCGTGCGCCTGCATATCCTGAATGGCGCGCTGGACATGGGCGGCAAAGACGGCGCCGACATCCTGCCCCTGAGCGCGATAGGCATCCGGCGCGGGGATGAGGCGCACATGCGGCGCGTTTTTGGCGAAGCCGCCGAGAGAGGGGGAAATCTCGGCCGCCACCTTCGTGCCGCCGTGATAGGCAAGCTCGGTCGCGATGAAGCCGGTGCCGCCGGTATAAACCTCGGCGAAGCGGCAGGCGAGGTCGTTGGCTTCGCTGCCGCTGCAGGTGAACATCACATGACCCAGCTCGGCGGGGAATGTCGCGAGCAGCTTTTCGGCGTAGTCGAGCACGGCTTCGTGCATATAGCGCGTGTGCACGTTGAGGGTCGATGCCTGCTTCGCCAGCGCGGCAATCACGTGCGGGTGGCAATGGCCGACGCAGGGCACGTTGTTGTAGGCGTCAAGGTAGGTCTTGCCCCCGGCGTCATAGAGCCAGACCCCTTCGCCGCGCACGATATGCAGCGGGTGCTGGTACGACAAGCGATAGGCCGGGCCCAGCAGGCGCTCGCGGCGGGCGATGATTTCTTTTTCCTTCGGCGTCAGGTCGGCTTTTCCGGCTTCGAAAAAATTCACGTTCGGCATCGCCATGTCCGGTTACTCCATGCCGCAGGCGCGGGCGAAGATGTGCCGCGCCTTTTCGTGCGGCAGGACGGCCAGACGCTCCAGCGCCCGCCACTTCTGCGCGTCGTTGCTCATGATGTATTCGGCGTTCTCCGGGTACAGCGCGGCGCGCCAGCCGTTGATGGCCACGCCCATCGCCAGGCGGGCGGCGATCAGGTCGAACAGGATATTGATTTCCACCGGCTCCAGCGGCGACACCTTGTGGTAAGCGCCCGTCATCTCGGCGGCGAAGTCGAGCGGCTGCGGGGAATTGTCGGTGATGTGATACGAGCAGGCGATGGCGAGATCGTTGATCAGCGGCGTATGGACGCAGTCGCCGAAATCGATGACGCCGGCCAGGCTGTCATGGTCGGTGGAATAAACCAGGATATTGTCGGGATGAAAATCGCCATGGATGACCTGCGCGCGCAGGCCGGGCAGGACAGGCAGCGCGTTGTTCTCGAAACCGTTGAGAAAGCGCGTTACCAGCGCGCGTTTGCCGGCATCGGGGATGTGGACCAGCAGTTGCTGCACCCGGCTGGCGTGCTTGACGTCCCACAGCAGTTCGTGGCCGGCGGCGGGGTGGAAAAAACCGCGCAGCGCCAGGCCCAGATGCGCCAGGGCTTCCCCCATATTGCGCCGCTGGGCGGAAGTCCTTTTCACATTCTGGAGAGGAACGCCCTGCATATAAGAGAGTAGGCGGACGGTTTGCGGCGCGCCGTTTCCCAGCGCGATCAGCGGCTCCAGCTCGCCCGACAGGGCCGGGAAAACACGCGGCACCGGGAATGCCGGGTTGACGGCGGCGATATGCAGCAGCGCCTGTGTTTGCAGGTTGGTCACCTGACGGTCTTCGGCCGGGTTGGCGATCTTCATCACATATTCCCGACCGTCATCGGCCTTGAGGTGGAAGTTCTGATCCCGTTCGCTGTCGAGGGGGGAAACCGAGACGGCGGCGACGCCGAAATGCTCCCGCGCCAGGCGTTGCGCTTCCGCCGTGGATATCGGCACGGCCTTTGTCGTCATGACTTCGGTGATACTCTTGTGTTTATTGGCCAGCATGCATTCCTCACAGCGCACAAAAGGATATAGCAGAGCGTTTTCCCGAGGGCAAGTTTTACAGATTTATGGCTTGGGAGAAATGCGGGAGTTATTTTGTTTACGTAATCTCGAGTAGCAAAAAAAAAGAAAACCTGCTAGCCTCAACTTCGTAAAAACATGAGAGGGAAAACATGAAAAAGATGGTTCTGGTTGCTCTGGGTCTTCTGGTTATCGTCGGCGTTGTGCTGTTTTTGAATTTGGGCAGCGTGGTTAAAACGGCTATTGAAACGGCGGGCACCCAGGCGGCAGGCACGGCGGTGCGCGTCAGCGGACTGAATCTTTCCCTGGCGGATAAAAAGGCGACCCTGCGCGGCCTGACCGTCGCCAACCCGCAGGGGTTCAAGACGGACGACCTTTTGAAGGCTTCGGCGATCTCCGTGACGGTCGGCGACATCACGGACAAGGTCGTCACCATCAAGGAAATCGTCGTCGATGGCATGACCGTCGCTTACGAGCTTGGGCCCCAGGGAACGAACTTCGACGCCATCCAGAAAAATTTGAAATCGTCCGCGCCGAAAACCCCGGCAGCGGGAGGCAGCAATGCCCCGGGCGTCATCATCGAGCGGCTCAGGATCATTCATGCGCAGGTCATCCCGACCATTGGCGGCGCGCAGGCGCCGGTCAGCCTGCCGGACATCGTCCTGAACAATATCGGCAGCAAGAGCAATCCGGCGACGCCGACGCAGGTCGCAGCCAAAGTGATGAACCAGGTGATGTCCGCTTCATCCGCCGCGGCGATGAAATCCGGCCTGGCCGCCCCGCTGGACGAAGCCGTGGGCAAGGTCAAAGAAGGCTTAAAAGGTATTTTCTCCAAGTAAAGAGGCAGGGTAGATAGGGTGGATAAGGTGGATCATCCGACGCAAGGCCGCGGTTTTTTCAAGACCCTCTGTCTGGTGATCGTCGTCGTTGCGGTGACTGCCGTCGCGACGGTCCAGCTGACCACCGCCTATTTGTTCCCTAAATCCTTCAAGCCGGTGGAGCTGAACCACAAGGAACGGCAGGAGCTCGAAGCCAAGCTCAGGAGCCTGAAGTTCGACCTGCGCACAGGTCCGCCGGCAGAACAAAAGGCCCCGGCGGCGGTTCTTGAGCCGCAGCGGTACAGCGAAGCGGGAGCCTCGCGGGAAGTTAGTTTTTCGGAGCGCGAGGTTAACGCCCTGATCGCCAACAACACTGATCTGTCTGACAAACTGGCGATCGATTTTTCGCGGGATTTGGTCAGCGCCAGCGTCCTGATGCCGCTGGACCCGGAGATGCCCGTGTTCGGCGGAAAGACGCTGAAGCTGGCGGCTGGGCTCGAGCTCTATTACAAGAACGGCAAACCGGTGGTTGTCCTGGAGGGGGTCAGCCTGTGGGGCGTGCCCCTTCCCAACAGCTGGCTGGGGAACCTGAAAAACATCGACCTGGTGCATGAATTCGGCGATGAAGGTTTCTGGAAGGCTTTTGCGGACGGGGTCGCCGACATTTCGGTCGGCGACGGCAGCCTGACACTCAAACTCAAGGAATAGCTTCGCGCTCAGGCGCCCGGCTTGAATTTTCGCGGCCCGCTGGCGGTATTGTCGTTGCCGGCCGGCGGAAATTTGGCGCGGACGATGCCCAATGCTTTGTCCAGCGCTTCGGCCGGGTTCAGGCCGGTCGTGTCCAGGATATGGGCGTCGGCGGCGGCGCGCAGCGGCGAGATCTTGCGGCTGCTGTCGCGGTGGTCGCGCCCGTTAATATCCTTCAATACCGTTTCCTGCGTCAGATTGGGATCGCGTTTTTTCAATTCCTCGAAGCGGCGGCGCGCGCGCTCTTCCGGCGTGGCGGTGACGAAAAACTTGATGTCCGCGGCGGGGCAGACCACGGTGCCGATGTCGCGCCCGTCGAGCACCACGCCGGCGGCATTCCCCGGCGGGTTTTTGGTGAAGCCGTCCTGATAGCGGCGCACGGCGGCGCGCACTTCGGGAATCACGGAAACCTTGGCGGCGGCTTCCGCCACGGCGGGGCTGCGCAGCGCGGCGTCGGTCAGCGCTGCCGGCGTCAGATGCTTGAGGATCTCCAGCGCCGGCGCGATGTCTTCAAGCTTTGCCGGGTCGCCGCCAGCTTTCAGCGTGTCCAGCGCCACGATGCGGTAAAGCGCGCCGGTGTCCAGATAGGCATATCCCAGCTGCGCCGCCAGCGCTTTGGCGAGCGTGCCCTTGCCGCTGGCGGCAGGACCGTCCACGGCGATAACGACGATATGTTTCGGCGGCATATCTGATTTTTTAAACGCATCCGTGAGCACGGCCATCTCCTTGGGAATTTCCCGAAGCTTAACATAACGCTAAAGCAAAACAAGGGAAAAGATGCGCGGCGGAGGCCCGTATTTATACGACGGGATAGCTGACGGAGAGCACCTTGAGCGTTTCCGGGCCGGAGCCGACGCGCAGCTGCACCGTGTCGCCCGCCTGCGATTTCATCAGCGCCTTCGCGACGGGGGAAAGCCAGCTGATCTTGCCTTTCGACACATCGGCCTCATCGGGGCCGACCAGGGTGACGGTATGCTCCGTGCCGTCTTCGCGCGCGTAAGCGACGGTGGCGCCGAAGAACACCCGCTCAAGCCCCTGCTGTTTTCTGGGATCGACCACCTCGGCGCTCTCCAGCCGTTTGGTCAGGTAGCGCAGGCGGCGGTCGATTTCGCGCAGGCGTTTCTTGCCGTAGAGGTAGTCGCCGTTCTCCGAGCGGTCGCCGTTGCCCGCTGCCCAGGAGACAATCTCGACGACCTTCGGGCGCTCGTCGCGGAGCAGTCGGCGCAGTTCCTCCTCCAGCATGGCGAACCCGCCCGGCGTCATGTAGTTCTTGACGTCGGCGGGAAGCTGCTCTTCCGGCTCGTCCAGATCTTCTTCTGAATCGGTCTCTGTAGTAAGCCCTTGCGTCACTTAACCGGCAGCATCAGGTGCTCATACGGCGTCCCTGCCCACATCACATAGGGTTTGGCCGGATCCGCCTTGGCGTCCCTGGGGTAGCTTTCCAGCATGGCTTTGGCGTCCGATCCCACGATCATCACGTGAGAACCGGTCTTGATCCAGTTATTGTCGGCGGTTTTTTTGGTGGCGTAAGGATCTGTATTGCTTGCTCCGTTATCGCCTTTCAGCATGTAGATGAAGCCCAGCTTCTGCGGCGCCGGCCCGTGCGTCTGCCAGGCGTCAACCCATTCCATGGCCGCTTTGTCAGCGCACATCGGGGAGCCGCCCGGGTCCATGCAGGTGAACCCGTTGTCCCCCTGCTGCACGGCGTGCATCTTGCCATCAGCGCCCATATTCATGACGGTGGCGTGCTCAAGCACATTTTTGGGTGCAGCTTTATTCAGGAGCTTCATAAGTTTCTTGTCGCTGATCGTTGCCTGATCGGCATGGGCGGGGTTGGCCAGGGCCATCGCCAATAATCCGAGAGCGGCACAGCAGGATAATTCCAGTTTTCTACGCATCGGTGACTCCTTCGTTTGTGTTTAGTGTTATTAATATAATTGGAGCGAAGAACTTTGCAAGGTAACGCTTATTACCCAAATGTTACCGAAGAAACAAAAAAGCACCCCACGGGGTGCTGTTAAGTATTTGAAAAGCCCTGGGGGATAATCATTGATTGAATAAGTCATTGATGACACAGCCACTATTTCCGGTCCTTCCAATTAGCTACCCCCACCCGAGGCCCCAGTCCCAAAACATAAATTTTGGGATTCGAACGCCCGTTTATTTCGGGGGTGAGTCGGCGATATGACTATAGTGGATTTTGCAATCAATTGCAAAAAATTGCGGCTCACTTGCTAGAAATGGCCAGAATACAAGCCCTCATAACGAGACTAATGAGTTGCTTTAAGCTGCCTATATTCTTGAGCTAGCGACGTAAGATTAAGTTGCGCGCCCTTTGGTTGCGACATTACAGGATAAGTAGAATAAACCAATTCGATAAAATCTTTGAAATTAAGATTAGCTGTTACCCTTATAATATCATCAATGATTCTAATTTCCCCCGGCGATAGATCAAAAGTTGTTGGCTCTGTTTTAACCCGTACCACTTCCTTAGGGGCACCATACATATTGTTTGACAAACAAACCTCAAGACCATCATTCGCCTTCACAGCATTGATTACATCGTCAACGTAGGGACCGTAGTAATTAAACTTCCACTGAATACCCGTGATCGATCTTTCCTGTTCAATAGCAGCTTTCCAGTCTGCAAGATAAAGTATCTTGTTGAGGCGGGCTTTAGAAAGATCGCTCTTATAAGGATATTTTGCACAGACATACAGGATAGAATCTAGTAAGCTCATTACAGCCCCCTCTCGCGGTTTTCAGATGGCATTTTGCGTACAGAAATCATTTGAGCAAGGACTTTCCCCTCTTCTGATTCTAGCATAGTTTTAATTTTTTTCATGCGAAACCCTTCCGGCTGTTTGCTTTCAAACAAGATAATCGCATTACTTCTGGAATTTCCTGGATTTTGTGTGCGGACACAATAAAAGGAGCGAGCTTTAAATCTAATCCCGTTAAGCTCGGTATCTGGCAAGGCAATTCCATTACTCATCAAAGCTTGTTTGTATTCATCTAATGATTTATCTGGATCGGGGAGTTTTTCAACGTAATAGTTATCATTATCGCCCTGCCAAGCTTTTCCAATTACGCCTAAAGCTCTTTGGTATAGTGTACGCCCTCCAAACATATAATGGCTGTCCTGATGAAATCTGCCAATCCGATAAAATACATTATCTCCTTCGTCGTATTTATAAACGCTTACTCTATGAGCATGATTAAATTTAAACCCCTTTCCTATTATTGAGAGAAGGGTATTCATGTTTTCCTCAGGGCTATTTTCTGAATATCCCCCTAGAATGTCTTCATATAAATCTACTTTTTTCTTTAAATCATTTTGATTTTTGTTCACTTGACGATTAGCGTAAAGCAAAAATAGAAAAACTCCAATGGGAAGCCATTGATCAACCCCCTGAGCAACATTAGCCCTTAAAAAAGATTTGGCTGAAATTAATTCACTAAACTTCACTGAGAACACAGCCAGTGAACTTAAGAAAATAACACCGCGAAAAAAATTCACGCGTAGCCAATTAAGGCCAGATTGAAACCAATCTTTGCATACAGTTAAAAAGTCCAATTGAGCCTCATGTTCTGCTTAATACCTGTATTAGTAGATGAAAAAATAACAGGCATCAAGTCATTAATTAGCAAGTTATATCAAGCATATGACGAATTTTCTTATCAAAAGCAAAGTGTGGCCATGTAAACATAAGATGCCGTCTATTCTAAAAACTCTTCCATATCGGGTATGCGCGTAAAGGCAATCTTGGTGCCCGTAAATGACTTTCCCTGATTGGGAGTCATACCTAGCAGGACAGTGTCTTTACCGAACTTTTGGTTTAACTGATCCATCGCTCTGGATATTTTTTCAGATTTAATGCGCTGTTGTGGCGCAATAGTGGGCGCAAACAAATCGCCCTGAATGTGCAGGTCTTTTTCTGGCACCAGTCCATACAAGACAACATTCACTTTTTTAATCCGCGCACCCTTGGCTTCCCGCACTAAATCCGACCACATCTCTTCCAGCAGGCTCAGAAAAACAAAACTATCTTGTGCAGGTTGGCATACTGCTTCCAGCCCAAGACGGGGGCCATTCTCTACCCTAAAGGATACCGAGAACCTGCCTGCGCAATACTCCATGCGCCTGAGACGCGCAGTGGCTTTCATTGTCAGGCGTCGGGCAACCTGATAAGCCTGATGCGGTGGCCGCATATCCGGCGAGAGGACATGGCTATGCCCGACACTGCTGCGTTCCGTTTCTTGATCCGGCAGATCGTAGCCGCGCAGGTAGTACCACATCTTTTCGCCCCAGATGCTGCCCCAGACTGCACGCATGTGCTTGGGCTGAAGTTTCAGCAACGCATGCATATCATAGATGCCTGCATGATTAAGGCGCTTCTCCATATTCGCACCGATACCTGGCAGATCACGCAATGACAAGATATGCAGTCGATCCGGCAGTTCCTCCGGCATCAGGATCGTCAGGCCGTCGGGCTTTTGAAGATCGGTCGCGACCTTGGCAAGGTACTTGCTGGGTGCGATGCCGATGGAACAGCGCACGTATTCGCCGATGTTTTTTGCAAGACCAGACTTGATAGATTTTGCTATCGCCGTGACGCGCTCCGGCGACATTTCATTTTTCATCAGCTTGCAGGCCATCTCATCAATCGAGCAAACGGCTGTTACGGGGATATGGCGGTCTATTTCATCAAGGATACGCTCATGGAACTCAACGTAATGCTCATGCCGCCCCAGTACGCAGATCAGGCCCGGACACATCTTCTTGGCCTCGTAGACTGGCGTGCCGGTCTTAACACCAAAGGCTTTCGCTTCATAAGAGGCGGCAATGGCGCAGGTCGCCTCTGTCTCTACCGGAATGACCGCCACAGGCTTACCGCGCAGACGCGGATCAAGCTGCTGCTCTACCGAGGCGAAGTAAGAATTAAAGTCTATGTAAAGCCAGCGAAGTTCAGCAGGCGGTGTAAACGCAGTATCTGACGTTATGGGTAGTTTATCATTCATGAAAATTATTCGCCATCCGTTCCTTATTTGTTCTCATTCTGAACAAAGAGTCAAGGGCAAAAAGTCATCTATGGAACGACAGTTTTTCAACCTTAAAAGGCAGCTTAAAAATGACGTTTTTGCGGCTGGGACGGACGTTGGCTTGGGTGTTTCAAAGAAAATAATGTGGGAGTTCAAAACTCAGAAAAATGCACCTAGTCTTATGCCCGCCCATGATTAGTATATTCTGACTTGCGGGGCCGCTCCATTGATATGATCCATGTAATTTAAAATATGGCTGACATCTATTTGGAACCTTGAAGTCATCTTCACTTCCAACATGCCATTCTCCACTTGGGACGATAGGGCCTTTTTTGACGCCGGGCACAACTGCCCCATCCCACCCCTTGCCGATTGGAAAGCAGCTACCGTGATAATGCGTTTCTAAGAGCAAATCTTGGTTAAGAGTAAAAATAGCTTGAAACTTAATAAGGAAGTTTTTTACTTTTCCTGTCGAGGTTTTTGAAGGAAACGCTAATCCTTCGGGAAGCCTCACGAATCCTTTCTGCATCGCTGCAAACATGGTTTTGAGAGCACGGTTGAACTTTTCAAGCCTTTCAATTTTTTCTTTGCTGTTCTTCTCTCTTAAAAACTCAAACTGAATCTGATTTAACGCCTCTTCAAATCCGTTGTCTTTATTATCCCATAGCACCTTTTTTAGGTGAGGGTCTTGAAAAATCTCCGGACAAGATAGAAGGTATTCAAATACTTCTTTTCCAAGCCAGCCGCCCCAATTTCTACTAAATCCCGCTCCTGTTAAAAGTATAAAGTTGGGCATAGTTATACTTCCAATCAACTCTTACGGTTAAATAAGTCAGGGGTATCTTCATCTTCGCGAGCAGTGAAGGTCTTAAGCACCTTATTAAGCTCCGAGGTAGACAGGGGCTTAGTGAGTTCGGAGCCGTTATACTCCAGAACTCTAAGCACCCGCGTGTTTTTCCGGATTTTTCCATCAGCGATGAACGCCCATTGCACCTTCAATTGGTCAAAAATTTTAGGCTTGAGACCATTGTTCTCTACACGACTCCAAAAACCGTCATCATCTATCGAGAACAATACGGGTCTTTTATTATCCACCTTGGCTTGCCAAAGCCGCCCATCCCGAATCCATACTGGAGAAGTAACGGTTACCGTTTTAACTTCTGTTTGCCAGTTTAGATTAGCGTCGTCATCGTCTTTAGGCGGAAGGTCTACAATAAAACGCGGAAAATCCACGCGCTTAATAGGGAATTTCTCTGTATCATCAAAACCAATCCCCTTAATCTCAGGGTTATTAGAGCAGGTCGTGTAAAACTCGTTCTTTGCTTCGTAAGCCTCGCGGAAATGGCGTTTATCCATGCCAATTTTTCTAAGTTCGTCGGTATCTTTAGCTAAGAATCCCTTGGCGCATTCTTTCAGAACTACAGATGCGGCTTGTTTCGATTCATTAGTATCTTTCTTAGTAACTTCATCAATGGCCTTCTTTGTGGCAACGCCAGATTGTTTTGCCCAGTATGCAGGCTCTTGCCCCGTCAAACCGCTAATATAACCTTTGCCAATATCGCTTTCAGCAAACAACCAGAGCGTTGAAGCTCCCGCTATTATCCAAACGCCTAGGCGACTTTTGAAACTACCTTTCTCCGGAGGCAGAACAACGATTCGATATTTGAGTTTCCCACCACAGAATTCCTTGTTGAAATTTTCAACAATCGCCCTTGTGTTTTTTGCCGTTTCAATAAATTCGTCCAAAGGCAGATAGTGTTCAGCAATATTAAAATGCAGTGGAAGAACTTGAATGAGATGCCCGTCTATTAGATCAATTTGTGTCATTAATTATGCTGCCTTTTTCTGAGCATCCCTTGTTGCAGATTCAATCAGGAATACATCGTCTTCTGAGAGGTCATAAAGTTTATATACTTCAGCATCGATACTCTTTTCCAATTCAGTTACATTCGTATCTGGGTTCTCTTTCTTTTTCGCTAAAACAGACTTAACGAGCTTTGCAACCTTATCGCGGTTTTTTGCAGGTGGCATTGGGAATGTTTCCATGAACTGAGCAATAAACCTCATTCGTCCACCATTCCACGGGTCACCCAAGGGCTGAAACTTGTGCCGTGCATACCAGTCAAACACTGTGCTATTCAAAATCCCCAAGATGGAGAGGTCTTCTGTGGGTAAGAAGTACATCGTGTTGCCACAGTACACGCTATTTTCGTCATAGGTTGCTCTCATCAGCTTAGCAATGTCAGCATAAACAATTTTAGGTTTCTCAAACTCCTGCCAATAATCGGCCCCCCAACGCTGCAATGCGTACCATTCGTAACGTACTCCGACTTCATCCTGATTCCGTTTTAACAGCTCCCCTTTGAATCCAGATATGTATTTATAAATGGCTGGGTATCTCTTTTTGAACGCTTCTTCCGCTTTATTAGAAGGGCCGGATATATCAGCAGACATCTGTAGCGGGAAGTGCCACGGCAAATAAATAAGCCAGAGGTCGCTATTGTTGCTATACCATCTCTTGACATCTCTGCCGCGTAGCCAAGGCTTAATGACTTCTTTGCTATTGGCGTCTTCCTCGATCAAACGCTTTTTAGTTGTCCCATCGATAACAAATGCTTCATTCAGCCCCGTTTTGATACCATAGTAAAATTGCCCATTGGCATATTTACCTAGAGGTATTCCAACTTTATCCAACTTACGAAGTAAGTCTTTATCTGCGCCGCTGCTAAAGTTCCAGCCTGTCGTCGCCAAGTCAGCTACGAAAATCTCTTTTGATGATTTCTTTATACAACTCACAAGATCATTTAAGTCTTCTTTGCGCTTAATAGCTGCAAAATCAATCTTCGTAGTCGGTTTTTCCTTTTGGAAAAGGATAATTGATGGGTCTGTTCCAGCATCAAAGACTGGCAATTCTCCGAAATCAAGCACCTTCAAAAGCCGCACTTGCTCTGTCATCATTATGCGGAGATTTTCTCCATAGCCCGCCTTAAAAAATTTATTAGGCGCGATGAAGCAAAGATGTCCCTTAGGTTTCAAAATTTCTACTCCGCGCCTATAAAAATAGGTGTACAAATCTGCTGTTCCCTTAAAGAAGTCAGGGAATTCAATTTTAAAACCAAGTTTCTGATCTCTAATTTTTTCCTGACGGACATACGGTGGATTGGCAATGACAATATCAAACCCCCCATCGCCTCCGGCGAAAACGTCGCTAAAGTGAAGCTTCCACAGAAAGTATGGTTTGACGTTTGCCTTTTGCAGTTTTTGGATTTCAGTAAGTTTTGCTGTCTTGCTCTGTTCTTTCAGGCTGGTTTCAATAAGCTGCCATTCCAGCTCTTCAATTCTCCCTCGAATCTTTTTCTTATCTGAGGGGCTGGCAGAACGGAAAAAGTCTGCGTGAAGTTTTTTCAGATGTTCTGCCAATTCACCCGCCTTGCTCTCGATGCTCAACAAAGAAGGGGCTTGCTCTTTGGAAGTCGTTTCCAGCTTTTTTATATCCCCAGCTTTTTTCTTGATTTCCTCTTCAAGAGCCTTGGTTTGATTTGGCGACATGGCAAAGGACGCGTTGGCCTTTAGGGTCTGAAGCGTGTTTCGTAGATTATTCAACTCTTCCTGAAGCTGTTTTTTGCGCCGAACGGCGTTATCATGCGTCTTGAGCAGATTTTCTTTGAAAAGTTTGATGCCCTCATAGCTTTGCAGGAGGCTATTTCCTTGCATGATTTTGTAATCAAGATTGGGCAAAGCCTGAATGTTGTCGAAGCTGTCTTCATCTACGACAAGTGAAAGCCACAAGCGGAGCTTGGCAATTTCAATCGCGCCGGGGTCGAGGTCAACGCCATAAAGACTATTATGAATCGTGTCGCGCTTGAGGTTGTAGTTTGAAATGTCGCCGCCGCAATAAAGAGCCAACACTTTCCGCGCCCTGACAATCTCCATCATCATCCCCACAGGGAAAGCGCCGGAGCCAATGGCGGGGTCACAGACCTTTACTTGTGCCAGCGCATCATCAACCGCTTGTAGATTGTCTTGGATAGTTTTGCCAAGGAAAACGTCCTTGTAGGTCGCATTGGAGCCATCGCGCAGCACCTTGGCATCATGTTCCAGCATGAGGTCGCCGTAGCGGATGAAGTCCTCGACCTCGGTTTTGTCCAATCCCTCTATGTTCGCCCCAAGATAAGCGATAAGACTTTCCTGACACATATAGTGGACAATTTCGCGCGGAGTATAGAAAGTCCCCTTGTCACCGCGCTCATTCGCGGGTAAGAGCCTCTCAAAGACCTTCCCCAGCATTTCAGGGTCAATGGCGACTTCACGTTCCAGAGGTTCATCTTCCGCGACAGTAAAGTTATAGCGGTCGAAGACATCTAGGATGCCCACACCATCGGCACTGAAAAGAGATTTGCCAAGCTTAGAGAATATTTCATTCGGTAATTCAATATCTACGCTATGCCAGTCATAATCGTGGTAAGCGTCGAATAGGCCGCCGTTGAGAAACGGGATGCGGCTATCAAAAATAGTGTGATAGTGGTCAATATCTGAATGGTCGCGGTTCAAAGCTTCGTAGAAAAGCTTTTCAAGGTATTCGTTAAAGAAGTTCTGTTTCTGGCTTTTGGCCTTATCGTACAAATCCCGCAGAAATGCTCTTGAGCCTTCGCCCCATTTTTTACCTTTGGGAACACCAAGCCAGCCCTTCTTCTGCAAGAAATAGAGGAACACTATCTGTCCCAACAGACGCTTGGCGAAGTCTGCGCTTGAAATCTCCCTTTCCTCGAAGTGCTTTTTGGCTTTGGGGTTGCCTTTGAGATGGTCGTCGATCTGGTCTTTGACCTTGCCAAAAAGTTCCCTGTATTCATCAAAAAACTCGTCCGTGACGGTTTCAATATTGAAGGCTTTTTCAAGACTGACCAAGGATGGGCGACTGTCGCTTTCCAGCAGGGGCATAAGTTGGCGTTTCGCTGTGTGCGTCTTCTCGCCCTGCCCGACAAGGAAGGAAAAGCGGCGGGCCGGGGAAATTTCGTCAAAAGCCTTGGCCTTGCCCTTGGTATTCAGCTTGATGCCAAGTTCCCGCCGCACCAGCGAAAAGCGCCATGAACCGCTGTCGGGCGCAACGAAAGCTACAAGTGCCGCTTCTTTGCCATGTCCCTTGAGATAACGGGCGATATAATTCCGCTGGAGCGTCCGCGCACGATCGAGCGACACTTCTTTTTGAAGTGTTACAGCCACGAGATCAATTTCATTACCTTTGTCGTCCTTGATTTTTCCAATACGATAGGCTGATTTAATGCCTTCCTTGAAATTATCAGGAATTATGCTGCTTGAATTTCTCTCTTCATAACCTTTGGTCAATTCACGAATAAATGTTTTAAACCTGCTCAAGTCAAAGGGCTTGTTGAATGTTTCTTCGATAAGCTTCTTTGCCACCTCTGCCTGCATAATTAATCAGCCTTTTGATAAAGAGATAAAATGACTTCGCGCTTTTCTCGTGTGGTATCCTTGGCAGTCTTACCACTAGGTTTCAGGAATGTCTCATCCACCGCAGAACGCAGGAGGGCCAGCATTTTAAGAATATCACCCTTGGCATCTTCCATTTTTTGAACAGCCTTTTGGGCGGTTTTCTTCGGAATAACACCTTTTTCCAGGGCTTCCATTACATCTTTCAGGAAATCTTGCTCAATATCGGTGAGCCTGTCGTCCTTGCGGATGATCTTGGTAAATTCCCGCAGTCTGGTAAGTGTGCTGCGGCTTCCGGGCATATTGACAGGTTCATCATCAATCGGCTCTGTCGCCTTAGCAAAACCTGCCTTATTTTTGTCCAGAAGATCATAAAGATTATCTTGGTCGGATGTTGCAAGGGCGACTGCCTTAGTATCCGGTTTGCATTCCATTAGCTTTGCCGCGCCGATAAAATCTAGTTCCTGTGTCCCGCCTTTGCCGCTGGTGATAAATTTGGTCAGATAGCCTTTGCGGAAGTAGGTAACAAGCTGACTGCCTTTGGCATTTTTTTCCAGACGAGCAGATCGCGCCTTTCTTGGAAGTGTTTTGATTTTCTTGAACAGTTCGGGGTTTTCATCCCGAATGGATTGTATAATCCGAAGGTATTTAAGGTCGCTGGCTTCCGCGCCCCCTTCATCTTCCACAGTTTCTTTGGAGTTCAAAATGTCGAACAAGCCTTTAGGTGTCGCGATTTCATTTTCCGTCAGGAGTTTTGCGTCCGCGCCCAACATTTCAATGAAACTCTCAATCTTCGCCTCCGCTGCCTCCTGCAAGGCAATTTCGTCATTAACCTCGGCGGTGGGGAAAAAATTGAAAGTGTAAATCTTGTCAAACTTTGTGCCGACACGGTTAATCCGTCCCACGCGCTGCATAAGGCGGGTTGGGTTCCACGGAATATCGTAGTTAATGATGACATTTGAGCGGTGAAGGTTTACGCCTTCTGCCAAGACTTCGGTGGTCACAAGAATATCAAAGTCATCCTTCGGCGACCGCGCCTTTGCGTCGAAGTTGTCTATGATGCGGCTCCGGTCATTCGCGGATGAATGGCCAGAAAATGCAATAACGCGCTTTCCGGTTTCTTTCTCTAGTTGTTTGGCAAGGTATTGCGCCGTCACTTCAGCTTCGGTGAAAATAATCAGCTTCGCATTTTGCAAAACCTTGCGCGATTTTATCTGTTCCAATAACTCCAATAGTTTTGGATCTCGGTCAACCTTTTCCCACAGCGCGATAATCTGCTTAAGAGTGGCAATATCTCTCTCAAGATCGGGTTTCAAGTTTTCGTTGAAGGATTTCGCATCGTATTTTTCGGCCTTGCCACTTTCAATGAGTTTTTCAATGTCTTCGTCATTGTCCAGCTCAAGAGCATCAAAAATCTTGCCCGAATGTTTCGCGCTAAAGTAAACGCTGCCTTGGTTATAGGCTTTTAAGAACATTTCATAGCCGCGCAGAAACCTGTCCAGTGTCTTTCGGAAAGCTTCGATACTGCTTTCCATCCGTTTGACGAGAAGGATTTTGATAAACCCACGCAAGTTTTTCTGAGCCGTTGCTTCTTGGGGTTTAAGCCCTTCATTGAGGTAAAGCAGGGCGACATAGCGCGAATAGGTCAAAGTCTTGATAAGTGATACGGTGTCTTTAAAGACTCTTTCCTCGGTTGCATTGAGCTTGTAAAGCAGTGGCTCCGGCTTTGCAACTTCGGGGAACTTTAAGCCTTGTTGCTCCACGTCCTCTTTGAAATACTGCAATACTTCAGTGCGCGTCCGGCGCACCATGACATGCTTTAAGATATTTTCTCGCACCTGACGGGCGTTTTCCCGGACGACGCGGATATAGGAGTCGTAATCGGTTTGACGGTCATATTTCTTCGCCTGATTTTCAAGATGGTTGAAGAAGTGCTGAAGGTTTTTATGGTTCGGAATTGTGCTGTCATGCGGCTTTTGAAACAGCTTCAACAGTGAAAGAATATCGGATGGCCTGTTGTTGTACGGCGTGGCTGTTACCAGCACGACCTGCTTTCCGTAGCAAATCTGCGAAAGCTTGGCGTAGGTGTCCGTGTCGTCAGAACGGAAGCGGTGCGCCTCATCAATAAACACGGTCTTATATCTATCCGTACCGGACTCGATAATCTTGTCCAGTTGCCCGATGGACTCATATTTCGCACTTACACCGAAATGATAAAAGACGTTCGTCCAGGAGCCTTGGTTGTTCCGGTCAAGAAGATGCGGCGGTGCCAACACGAGAATTCTTCCATCCTTATGCAAGCGTTGGGCAAGCAAGGCCGAAATGTACGTCTTGCCAAGGCCAACAACATCGGACAGAAACACACCGCCGTATTTCTTGATAATCTGGACTGAACTTGTAACGGCCTGATCCTGATAAGCCAGCTTCATATAATCTTCGGGAATATAGGCGTCCTCGTCGCCTGTCTGGTTGATTTCCTCCTGAAAATACTCATACAAAAGCTTCAGATACAGGTCATAGGGGCTGATGCCATCGTTGAGCCACGTTTTTTCATTGACGGTCTGGACGTACTTATCGCTTACGTCCACGGACTTTTCCCAAAGCTCATTGAATTTATTTAGGGCATAATCGTAATCGCCCACGTCCTTCAATTCGACGTTCAGTTCCAGATTTCCGGTCAGGCCGGAAACAGAAAAATTGCTGGAACCAGTAACAATACGCCCTTTATCTCGCGCATTTTTGTGAGTCATGATATAGAGCTTGGCATGGAGGTTGCCTTCGGGAAATGCTCGTATTTCTAGCTTTTTCTTTATCAGCCAGTCTATAAAAGTTCTGACACCGCCTTCGACCTCCTTGCTTTCTTCGACCGCTTCAAGTTCCTTGACGACGGCTTGCGCGTAAACCTCTTTGGTTTCTGCATGACTCAGGTTAAGCTCAATCTGCTCACGGCTTTTCTGGATGTGGTCGAAGGTTTTTTGGTCGGTGTTCAGACCAATCAACACCCGAATTTTGTCTGTCTGTTCAAGCGCGGGGCTGAGCAAATGAAAACCGCTGCTATAGAAATAACCGACAAGGCAATCAAACGCCGTAGTATCGTTGCCAATAAGCGTAATAAAGCGATCCAATAAGGTTCGCCCCTTTTCATTCGTAATAAATCTAGTATCGGTTGTCATAAACAAAAAAATCTCCTAAGCCTTTAAAAAGCTACAGCTTAGGGGGTACTTTGGCGAGTCAGATGTTTGAAAAGCTACATAAATTTAATTGCCGATAATTGGGTATTATGGGCAATGGCATTTATCAACCCTAAGCGTTCCATAGCAGGTTATCCAGCTGACGGGGCGTCAGTTTTTGAGAGTATTTTTGTTCAATATCCCTACAGACTCGCAAGCACTTCCCGCAGAATTTCCGGTATTCATTGTCGGTTTTTGTGTCAGCGTGTACAGCACGGGTAATCTCATCCGAAATCCCCCGAAGAGCTGCAACCGCACGGGTATCAAAGATGAAAAACAGGTGCGGAAAGTGAAAGTGCAAATATTTTGAAGCCAGAGACCGCTTCTCAAGACCGCTAATTTCTCTGAACAAGCCGGTAAGTTCAAAATGCACGTTCAGAATAACGTCCAAGCTTTGTTCATTAAGTTCACTGATGCTCTTCAACCTTGAAAACCATGCATCTATCTGCGATTGGCGCATTTTTGGGACAACATTATCGGTATAAAATTTTTCTCCCTCGAAAGCCTCATCCGAAGTCTGCCTTCTGCGCTCTATCGCCGCCGCATAAGCCCTGCCGATAAGCCACACTTTGGCATAAATTGCCTGATTGTCCGTGTGGTTGGGATGCTTGCTGCAAAGTTCGTACAGTGTCTTATTGCCTAAATCATACATGTACTCCCCAGTAGCGTCTTCAATCATCTGTAGCGTCAGTTTTTCCATTAAGGCCACGTTTTACTCCATTATTTTTTTGTGCAGAGCATCCGCCAAAACCTTCATGGCACGGGTATCGAGGCCGCAGTATTCGGTCAGGTCGCGCCAGAGTTTTTCGGTTTCATCCGGCGACAGCTTGCCCTGCATGAAGTCGAGGTATTTCTGCGAGGCGTCCTGGCCGTTGCCGATAGCCATGCCGTCGTATGACAGGTCAGTAAAGGCCGGGAGGACTTTTTTGATGGTGGCCGACCCGTTCTGGCTGGGGTGGTAGAGCCAGCGCTTCTGGAACGGCACCAGCAGATCGACCATCCGGGCGTTGATCGCGGCGATTTCTGCGCTGACGGCGGGGTAAGCCAAAATCAGGGCTTCGTTCACGCCTTCCTCGAAAGACTGGTTATAAACGATGACACTGCCGTCACTGCCGCACAGCCGTATCAGGGCTTCGATGAAATCCGGGCGCGGGTCTTTGTGGTTTTGGTGCAGGAATGTGTGATGCCGGAGTTCAGCGCCGGGGCTGTCCTCGATATGCAGGGAGAACTGGAACGGAACGGCCTGGAACGGCCTTGTGCCATTGAAAAGCGGTATCGCGGAGCCGACCGTTTCATAGTCGAGATAATAAAGCGGGTATTTCAAGCGCTCCAGAAAACCCCGGATGTTGTCAGGCTCGGCGTAAGTTTCGCCGCTGGTGTAGCTTCGTACATCCTTCCCCTTGACGCCGCCGGGAATAGCCTGTGCGGGAATGCTCTTGACCTCGTAGCTGCCGAGGCTTTCTACCATCTCGTCGGCTTTTTTGCCGGAGAAGACGTTGTATATGGAGTAATCGGGAATGCCCTGCCAGCAATGACCGATATAATCGCAGTCGAAGGGCTTGAAGCATCGCGCCCCGATTTTCTCCTGCGGCTCATCCTTGCCGTCGAGTGTGGTTTTCAGCGCCGGGACCGCCCCGCCGACTTCCGGCTGCTTCGCCAGCACAATGGCGGTGATGTCTTCCAGCTTGAATAGGCGCTGCGGATCAATCTCTCCGTCCCGCACATATTGATTGTCGATCACCATCATAAAGCATCGGTTGATGCGGTATCCCGCGCCCGTGAAGACGCGGTACTGGAATGACATATCGTCATGGTGGTAGTCCTTGACGCTGCTCGAACCCTTCACTTCGATCATATCCCAGGCATCCGCGCCGGGGGCTTTTCGCAGGATGTCGATGCGCGCATGCGTCCCATCCTGCGCGTGGATAGCGGTCGCCTCGAATATCGTGTTATGCCCTGCGGCGATGAGGGCCGCTGTTGCCCCCGTGCCTTCCTGCGTTTTGTAATAAGGCACTTTTACCTCAACGCCGCCGGGGAAACGTTTCTTCGCCCATTCCCCGACCTCGTTCCCGGCATCAAAGATCGCCTGTTTCACGGCATCGAACGGGGGCGTCAGGTCTTTGCGGTTCAGGGAAAACCATAGAGCTTTCGAGCACTGGCAGCCTTTGACGTATTGAGACTTGGATATAGTAGGTTTCATTATTTCCCTCTTTCTAATGGTTATAGTAAATCTAACCAATTGATAAAAATAGTAAAATAGTAAAATAAAAACGTTTCTTAAAAAAAATGAAACGTTTCTTTACAAACTATAAAACGTTTCTTATAGTCATAGCAGTGATTCTTATTTTTTAATCTTTTAGGAGCAGCAAATGAAAAACAACGCCGCAAGACAGCACGAAATTGGGCACTACTTAACAGAAATTCGTGAAAATGCAGGAATAAAACAAGCAGACCTTGCTCGAAAAATTACCTGGAGTCAGGCGGTGCTTTCTCGGGTCGAAGCTGGAGAGCGAGATTTAAGCTCGGACGAATTAGAAGCCGTTTTAAAAGCCATTGGCACAAAGGATGCCTTATCCTTATCTGATCGGCTTAATAGGACATGGGAAATATTGCCAGCACCACCGCTGAACCATCCGGATCAAGATATTCTGTGGGCAGCAGAAGAGGTCGCTAAAGAACTGGCGGCACTACGATCAAGGCCGGATATTAAACATGCTTTTGAGCGCCGTCTGACAGAGTATCTGTCTGAATTTCAAAATAATGCAAGTCTGCTCCTCAAACGCACCCATCAAATAGCCTTTGTAGGCAGTATAGGTATTGGTAAGTCAACAGCTATATGCCGTTTAACTGGCCTTGAGATAGCCAGCCAAGATGGCGGGCCATCCCCAGTATTGGAAGCGGGTGCTGGCGGGATTACAATTTGCGAGGTGCAGCTTCAACAGGGGCCTGACTATGGAATCAGAATTGAGCCTCGTAGTGATGAAGAAATTCGTGCAGATATTGCCGATTTTGCAGAGCATATCCGAAAAGGCGACTTAGATAACTCATCAGAAACAGACGGTGATTCTCAAGGCATTTCAAAAGAAATAGAACGTGCCTTAAGGAACATGACGGGTTTGGGGGTGCGCCGTGAAAAAGATTCCGATGGAAAAACTATACGCCGCGATGAGGCAAGGGAACTCAGCCAGACATTGAACTCAACAAGAGAACTGATTGTTGAGATGCTTGCAAAAATGGAAATTCACCGGAGGGACCGTCGGGATATTTGGTATCCTGCCAGCGCGGATAAGCCCCCCCTTGTCTGGCTTAAAGAGACTTTCGAGCAGATCAATAATGGACGCCATCCTGATTTCACGCTTCCTAAGCGAATTGACGTTATAGTTCCGCATGAGCTAGTTAAAGGCTCTGATCTCACAATTCACATTATTGACACTAAAGGTATAGACCGTACAGCGGCCAGAGCGGATTTGGAGGGGCACTTTGATGATTCTCACACTCTGTCTGTTCTTTGCTCTGGTTTCAACAACGCACCAGCGGCTGAGGCACGGCTTTTACTAGAGCGGGCAAAGGAAGCTGGTGTCAGGGGATTGGAGCTGAATGCCTCTCTATTAGTGTTGCCACGTACAAACGAGGCCCTCGCAGTAAAAGATGAAACGGGCATACGGGTCGAAACCGTTGAGGAAGGCTATGAACTCAAGGGAGAACAGGTTGAAATGGCTTTGGAGCCAATAGGCCATAAGTTTTCAATTGGCTTTTTTAATGCTTATGAAGATGACCCGGATAAGCTGCGTGAATTCTTGATTGGCCGTCTTACTCAAGTAAGACATTCTTTCCGAAAAAAAATGGAAGAAATCACAGACAACGCAAAGAAACTTTTAAACAATCATGAGCAAGAACAAACACAAGAAGTTATTCGTCAGGCTGCCAAAAACCTTCAAAGTTGGATTGCGCAAAATGCAAACGTGCCTACATTAAATGCGCATATTCAAGACAGTTTAATGAATGCAATGTCGAATGTATACGCGAGTACCCTTCGGGCAACAATACGACGGGATGGAGAATGGCAGAACCTAAGCTACTCTCACCACCTTGGTTACGGCGCACGTCTTATGGCAGCGGCGTCATTAAGCAGACTTGTAGAAAACTTTACTAGCCTTTGTAAGACGCTGACCGGAAACTCTGAATATGCGGATGCGCAAGATTTAATTAATCAAGCTGATCGTGTCTTGCAAACATCTTTTGATGAGCTTCTTCGCAAATTACAACTCATGGGGCAAACTTCTTTTCGTGAAGCTCTGAAACTTGATGCTGCATTTTGGTCGGGATGCGATAACGAGTGGGGGAAAGGGCCGGGATATAAGAATCGTGTTACAAATCGCAATGAAATATGGTTCAAAGATACAGCAAGGCAAGAACTTGAAAGCGAGGTTCGGGCACTTATAAAGCGTGAATGGTCTCAAACACTGACCCGCGTAAAAAGTCTTTTTGACACCGAGTAGAGAACCTAAAATTCTTAATATGTGCTGGATATGGCTAGATAGGTTAATTTTCAAACTGACCCACCACCTAAAATTGCCTCATGATCTAAGAACGACGCGGGCGTATCGCTTAATGTCAGTGGTCAACTTCGCCTTTAGTATCCGAGCCACATAACTCTGATTCTTAAAATAGTTCGCGTAGGACAATTCCTCCCCCTCACGCTTTGAGTAGCTTCGCGTTTCCTTTTTATAAGCCAAAAGAATTTGGTCGATGCATGCTTTCGTCAGCTTACGCCAATTGCTGTGATGCGCTGAATTATACTCCGTCCATTGTCCGCTAAGCTGTCCGGTTAAATCGGAGTCGCCCCATTTTGCGCCGACCTCCGTCAAAGCTCGAACTACAAGACTAAAGAGCGCGAAATACTCATAGGTTTTTAAACTTCGGATGTAAACTTTATCCGTCGCCAATCTGCTGCGGCTTTCCCACAACACGTTATCGAGAAAGTAAAGCTGGAAAGCCAGTTCAGCCGATGTTTCGCGAATTTTTTCGTAAATATCCCCTTCAAATAAATCCGCCACATTTTTTGCAACAGCTGGACCTAAGCGCTGTTTTGACCAGTAAAAACTTGCAATCAACTGCGTATGCCATTTAATGCTTGTTCCATATTGAATTCCGACACTACGCAGTTCACGACTGCGCTGCCTCCATTCGCGGTCGCGCCGCTCATAGAAGTACCCTTTATTGCGGAAGAAGCGGAACAACTCTAATTGGAAGTCATCATTTGAAGCCAAATCCCAACTCTTGATTGGGTTCTGTTGATTACTGCGCACGGCAATCTTTCCGATGACTTCCTTGCGTTGCTGGATTTTCTGGTCTAGCGCATCGCCACGCGGGGGTTCAATCTCAATAACTCGAACCATGACACGGGCGTTGGCCGAAGGATTTGGCACGTCACGGATACTGTGCAGTGTCTGTGACCCATTTACCACTCGTGGGTTATCCAAGGTCAGTATCTTTCCGCCTGGGTCGTAATGCTGCTTCTCGCAAAGCATTGTGATACCATTGTTACTAAACGCGAACTCCTTAGGGCTCGTCTCGAACGTATGACGAATTCCTTGATTTACTTTTGAGCGCGAAACACTGATGGCGACACGCACATTACGATTAAAGAGCAGGTCAAAAGGGTCGCTCTCCATGTACCGGATGAAATCTACCAGCCGCGCGAATACGATGGATGTTGCCACCTCCGTGTCGGACTTATCTGCTGGGAGGAGCGCGTGAATCGCATTGAGATGAATTGGGGGTGTGCGCGGCATCGCGCCATCTATGTCGTCTACAAGGCACTGTATTAGGTCTTCCATGTGGAACACCTTTAGCGCTGGGATGTTTTTTACCTGTTCAAAATGAGCATCATTGCAACGATGATTGGTGACGAACATCAATTCAGCCGCACCGCTATCGTAACGCTCAAACAGATGCTTGTACCGAGGTCTGAGTTCTGGCTTTACGGCTTTTTCCAGGTAGGCGGCGCGGGCAGTGCGGTTTTCAAAAGCCTGCCAAAAATATTTGATTTCTTGATAGAAGGAGGGGGGCGCAATCTTGCTGAACTCCTTCGTGAATTTCGTGTTGAGGACGTGATGCAGAACAGTCTTACCGTTGTCTGTAGTAAAGAATAAGTCAATCTTACCGTCTTTTGAACCATCGGACACAAAGATGTCACGTGGACTCATAAAGAACAGTTCGGCAAACCATCGACCAAACGCTTGCGGTTCAGCATCAAGATGTTGTTTCTGAGTTTCCTTCACACGTTTGAGCATGAACTCAAAGAGGTCGCTCTTATGTTGTATTGACATTTTATTTTCTCACTTATTTCATACTTTAAAGTCTATACATGCCCTGCAAGCAGGCAAGGAAATAGGTCACGCGCGGCTGTCGGGGCGATTTCGCCGCCGAACAAGCGCGGCACTTAATCAGAAATTATGGAACATTGGCATGTTCAACAAGCCCTTCAAAGCCGAAATTCAGCTATCCGCCTCCACCGGACGTCGGATTGCATAACATGAAAATCTATTTATAAAAATCCAGATTTTACCCCATCTGAGCGCGGCGAGTGGTTCCGATAAGTAGGGTTTATCGGTAGCTTTGGCTATAATTATTCCGGAAGGTCGCATCCTTCTTTCGGGTATACCTTATCCTCTGGATACTCCATTAAGGGAGGACATTTCTTAAAGCTTTCTTCGGGTCGGCAATATCCGATAAGCCATGTAAGGCTCGCTGCGTCATACGTACTGTCTACTGAGTGAAATTTATCTGCTCTAACTACAAAGGTAGCCAGCCTATATGCTCCGTACCCGTTCTTCGCTCTAAGCGTTCCGCATACGGCCTGCCCAAGATGATTAGTTACAACAAACGCGTCACCAAATTTTGCCGCGTCTGGGTCATCTAGGACTGAACGAATAATATCTTCTGCCTGCTCTATCGTGATAGAGCCAGTTATATGTTTGCCAGCTTGATAAACGGCCAGTGCAGGCTGCGATATACTCAGCATCGAAACCAAAGCCAAAACTATCATAGTTGATCTACGCATTCTTACCCTCTCAGGCTGGTTAAACAAAACGGTCACCAGATTTCTCTGGTGACCGGGTCGTTGATAACCGTCCGAAGGCGGTGCAGTGTATTCACACTTGCGCGCTGTTGTATTTCACTGCCGACCCGACCATAAGGTCGAGAGGCAGCACCACACATAACGGCCTGATGCTTTTGGCCGTTCGGACGGGTTATCACACCCGGCAACCCCGAATGGGGTCACTGGTTAGACGGTAGCTGGGAATCAGTGTAATTTCAATAAATTAGGGCGATATTACCTGACATTAATGTCAGGTAAACTCACTAAGACCGTGAAGCGGCCAATGTGCAGGTAGCCCCAGTATTTCAGTTAGAGACTGACCTGCTACAGGCACAAACATATCGTTTTCATAGCGCACAGTTGGTAAACTCTTAAAAATCTGATTTGCCGGACGGTTGGCAAAAAGGTTAGGCACATACAATCCTTGTCTGTTTGCTATGGCTTCTGCCGTAACATTGTTAAAAACAAGAACTCCTGACACATTCTTTTTTCGAGGTCTGTCGGGATGCCCAAAAACTCCGTCAAGGACGCGCTCATTAGTAACTGTTACAGTGCCGTCGTCGTGCAAGCGCTCTCGCACACACTCCATTCCATAAAGGGCGCTGAGCGTATCATCTCCTATATCAAAGAAAACATCATGCACGTTAATCGCGACAACGTATGGAATATCTAAATCTCCATAGGCATTTGCTTTGTTCTCAACCGCCTTCCTTACATCTGTATGCGACTCTATAAAACCCCCTTCATGACCATATGTGGTCGACCCAATTATGCGTTCATGCTCTTGTTCTGCCCTGGGATGAGGATAGGCGTGGAAAGTAAACCTACACCCAGCTTCACTAAAAGAAATCTCTTCGCTGCGTCCGCGACTGATATTTTCAAGGCCCGCAGCGTGGTTTAAGCCATTGAGCCATGATTGTAACCTTTCGCATAGGCTTCGACCACTAACGTCGGTTGTCGGCAACCCTTCCGTACTGACGCCAAGATAGTACCTGTTGCTTTTTACTCTGCGGTTGATTGTTTCCAAGACGGTTTCCAGACGAACTATTGCCATGCTTTCCTCTGTCGACCACCCCATTGATAACTTTGCCTCAACATATATAGAGGCGCCTTCGCGCTCACACAAGAAATCAGGGACACGCGTTGTACCTGCTATCTGCGGATGAATTTGGATAATCCACCCATCCCTGAGCAGCAGTTCATGCAAGAAAAGTTCAAAATATGCACTGCTGTGCTGAAAATATCGTGACGATAAAAGGTCCCCGCGTAAACGGTTCTTATCGTTCTCTGGATAACGAGAGAACCAGTCTTCTAATAGAGTACGTATGCGCTTGCTTGGTTCACGCGTAGAACGGCGGATGTATTCGACCTCAGGCATACTTTGAGGACGATAGGCGTCATAGTCAGGGGTCTGATTACCGAACAATGTCATGATAGTTATAGTATAGCAGCTGCGTTCCCATGAAACAAAGAGCCATTTCTTATGTATCTAGCAAGCATGGCGTCCGATTTATGGCCTGTCTGCTCCCGGATTTTAAATGATGATATGCCAGCCATTGCCGCGCTGGTGGCGAGGCCGCTGCGGAGGCTATGACCGGAAAACTTCTCCGGTGACAATCCCACTTTTCCCACCCGCGCCTTGATGATATTGGCCATTGAGCGGTCGCAGAGGTGCATCTCGGTGACGATGCCCTTGTCGATGCCCCGAAAGATATACCCGGACGTAATTCCGGAACGCACCAGCCAGTCTTGCAGGATGCGAACGGGGCATATTTTCCCGCGCCCGAAGGGAACGCCTATCTTCCGGCCTTCGCCTGTCTGGTCCGTCTTGCTGCGGGGAAGGGTCAGGACAAGCCCCTCGGACGTGAACGCTAAGTCCTCGTGCCGAACGCGGCAAAGCTCCGAGCGCCGTAATGCCCCGCAGAACCCTAGCAGCAGCAAAGCCTTGTCTCTTGCCCCGCGCAGATCGTCGGGCGTATAAGAAAGCACCAGCAGAAGGTCGTCACGGCACAATGGACTGACCTGTTCTTGGGGTTTGCCATGCGTCCGGCGTATTCCGCGCATCGTCATGCGAATTAGGTCATTCGTCGCTGGGGAAGGGTATCCCTGCATGGTATGCGCTTTCGAGATAGCGGCTAAGCGCCTTGTCAGCGTTGCACAGGACAGCAGCCCCGCGTGGGCCGCGAGGTACTCGGCCAGCATTTCAGGGCTGCATGGAATAGACCCGCCCCATGCCTTGTAATGCTCTAAATCAGCCCGGTACGCCTTTCGAGTGTTTTCCGACACTGCCCGGTCAAGGTATTGACTAACTGATTCATTATTTGCAACTGATTGCAATTTTCTATTCGTTTCATGCAATTGATTGCAAGGGCTGTTATCAGGTCGCACTTCAGTCATTCTTCGCCTCCGCCGCTGAGAATAAATCCGCTTCTGCCCCGTACAGGCTGCGTTCAAGCTGTTTCAGCCGGAGTTCATTGTATAAATCCCAGTGTTTTATCAGGGTGCGGGTGAGAACGGCGTATTCCTGCTGGTCAAGGCCAAGATCGAGCATTAACGCGTGAATGCTGCTCTCCCTGAACCTATCCAGAGCATCCGAGGTCAGACGCTGGTCTATATTCTCGCCGCAGATGAAAAACAAGGTTTCGCCCAACTGCGCTGGGGTGTAGCCCTTCAATGCCGGTACGGTCTTTTGTAGCTGCCGGACGCTGGCCTGACCTATCCTTGTATATAGCGGGTCGATGGCAAAGGCGGGGACAGTCTCGAACTCCGGCGACGACAATGGCCGCTCCTGATGCACCCGCAAATCCGTCTTCTGCTGTTCAAAGATTGTCCATGCCAGCGGCATAAAAAGAGGTAGGGGATACGGCATGTCCCGCAGAACGGCGATACAGGTTTCCGTCAGTTCCGGCGGTGCTGGGAGCCGCCTGAGTGCGTCCGCAGCAACCGCTATATCGCCCGTCCGTGTGAACCCCTTTGCCGGGTAAGCCTTTGTCCCAGCCAATGCCCAAAGAGCAGTAAAGCGTTCATGCGGCTGCCTGTCTGGGTCGAGTATGATATTACCAAGTTTCTTATTTCCTGCCTTTTCCGCGCATGTCCGAGCTTTGGCTGTCTCTACGGAGAGGTCGATATAGAACAGCATCTCTGTGAGGTACCGAGATTTGACAGACGCCGCCATTTTTCGGGCTAGATGCACGGCCAATTCCGTGTCGCCTATTTCACGCCGCCATACCGGACATTTATAGGCAGCTACTACCTCCTGCACCACATCGGGACCACCCATGCTGCAATCCTCGAATGCTGTGACCAGTAATCTCCGCCATAGCATCCGGCGGTCGGCGTATGCCAGAGGCAATGCGAAGGATGCAGCCAGCTTCTGGTCACCCCGCCTGATACTTTTCTGCAATCCCGAAGCGGCGACCCATTTATCACAGCCGATAATCGGGATACGTTTCAGGCCGGTAGCGGGAATTTCTGCGGCAAGTCGGGTTAGGATGGATTGGAAGCTGAAGGATGAAAGCATTTTGTTTCCCTTGTGATTGAGTATGTACACAAGAAAACGTTAACTTCAGACGGCTGTAAGGCAATGAAAAAACGATTAAAAATTAGTGCCTGATGGTAGCGCCCGTTACCCACAGATCAAATATCTTGTCTGTTTTGCGCTCGTAAGTCCTGCGGTGCATCCGGAGAGGTCTGGGCGGCATGTTTGTTGCGAAATCACCATCCCCGCCAAGCTCTCTATGTATTTCTTCAGCACGCTCGTAGAGATTCCATTTTGTCCACTGGAGCTGACTGCGATAGCATAGTCTCCAGCATTTCCGGCACTGCATCGGCGTATCTTTGAATAAGTACAGTGTTGTTGTCCTTTCACTGCATCCGGGGCAACAGAACCAGTACCGCGTTCCGCCATAGTGGGGAGTGGTACGTTCTATATGCGCTTGAAAAGGCGCATCATGCGCATGGTGCTGCATGGTTATTACACCCTTTCCATCCGGCTTGGCTTCTAACGTAAAGGCGGCGCTATGAGTAACCTCACCTCCCATCGACCATGACAGGTCAAAAACGCGCCAATTAAGCTGACCTTCTGTACATTTCAAAAGCCCATTATCCTTCAAACATTTCGTATTCACAGAACAGAAATGATCGGTTGTCACCCGACGAGAAAATCCTTTACGCCTGCCTGACCATCTTCCCCCCATAGCTATTCTCCTCATCCCTAGGCTGTACAAAATTTACCATTCTTGCCGAAATCATTAAGGAGAGGTCGTTTGAGCGTGCAGATACTCAGCCTTTCCTGAGTTGATTATACACCCGTTCAGGCACTATATGAATCAAGAAATCCTATAGCTTATTCAGCTTTGCAGAAACAGGTGACGGAATATTGCAATTGATTGCAAAACACTATTTTTAACCATCACTTCTATAAAAAAGGTTTTGTCAGGCTTTTACCAAGGACACAGGACACCCCCTTAGGGTGTTGTCCCTGTCTGTCTCCTCTCTTTGGGCGTTTCTTGGTTTCCTGTTTGTCCATCATTTGTCCCCCTGTCCATGTATCCAGACGAAATCCTTATGACTTAGTATGATACCCTCCTTTTCCAACGTCCCAATGGCTCGCTTTATGGCCTTGTTGACAGCCTCCTCCTTATCAGAAGAGGAAATGCCAGCAGTTTTCAACGCTTCACGGAAATCACTCATAGAGACGGCAGTGACGGGCATACCCCCAACATGGATATGCTCTTCGCCCTTTTCGGCTATCAGCTCTTCCAGTACATCAAAAGCAAGTTTGGCTGCGCCCGACAGCTTCGGCTTGTTTGCCGGAGCGACAGTAGGGATGAGAACGCAGGAAGTTATTGCCTCTCCATCCTCATCCTTTCCGATTTCAACAGGATCAAGGCTGAAGTGAAACTTACTGCCAGTGGGCTTATCCCGCTGTTTTTTGACCTCTGCGGTGACTATATTATTGCTTTTGGTCACTTCTATCTCCGTATCGACTGCTGCCCGTAATGAGCTATGGCCCCGCGCACCCCGGCCGCTCTCTTTGCCGGAATGATGGATGATCGAGATATGCGCCTTTGTTATCTCCCGAATTCTGTCGCAGTTAATGATAAAGGCTCCCATATCCTCCGAACTGTTTTCATTGCCGCCGGACATGGCACGGCTCAAGGTATCAATTACAACAAGCACAACGTTTTCATGCTTCTGAATTTCCTTGATAAGCTCCAACGTGTCGTTCCCGGACGTGCACAGGTTAATGCCGACATGGATAACGCGGAGAGGAGCATGGCCTTTCATCCCATGACGGAGCCTGAAAGCCTCCAGACGCTCCTCGATACCAAGGCCACCCTCTGCAGCAATATAGATGACCGTTCCCTGCCGAACCTTATAGCCGCACCAGTCGCTGCCCAAGGCAACGTGTATGGCAAGGTCGAGCAGCAGGAAGCTTTTCCCACAGTTGCTCTCACCGAACACAACGCTCATAGCTGTTCTATCCAGCAACTTTTTGACTAGATGCTCTCGTTTCGTGCATTTTTTAAGCTCTGCCCAGGCGACGGATACGATTACCTTCTTTTTGTTATCCTGTTCCAGAGGAAATGCATTACTGATGCTGTCCTTGACAGCCTGTAGGCCGTGTTTTTGGTGCAGGTCGTTGAAATCCATGCTTTGCATGATTATTCCTCCCTTGGGTATGCGAGAAAGCCGCCGACTGCCGCTACGGCAGCTCTGGCTTGGGTTAGACCGGGGTTGCCGGGGATCTGAGCATCGTTATCAGCACAAATGACGATCTTAATATCAGGAAATTTGGTCCTGAATGCTTTAGCGACGGGCTGGAGGTTCCCCGTATCGAATGCGACTGCTACGGCATGGCCCACTGCCTCATGAATGCTAGCTGCAGTTGCATAGCCTTCAGCGATATAAATGGCCTCCGAAGGTTGACCGATAATATAGCAGCATCCTTTCTTCATACCCCCTGAAAGAAATCGTTTTTCGCCATCAACTCCAATGAACTGTAAGCTGTGCAAAACACCATCCGTATCCTGAAGAGGGATAACAAGCCTTTCCTTGGATTGACGTAAGCCATAGTTTTTGACCATCTTTTTAGTCAGATAGGAATGGTCATCTGAAGCAGGTGGTGCAGCTTGCCAAATAGAGGCTGCCCTTTCACGGGCTTGCCGTTTTATTTTCTGGTACTCCTCTTCAAATGCTTTCTGTGCAGCCTCCATTTGCTGCTTCCATTTTTCCTGCTCTTCAGGTGTCATGGAATGTGGATCTTTTGCATACCACCTTTCCTTGATGCCGCGCCTCCAGCAGCCAAAAATCATCATCTTCACATCACCCCAAAAAATGATATACCAGCCATTTTTGGTGCCAGACTTGTCGCCTTCGACATGAAAGCGGTGAAGCTTGCCATCCATATAAAGGCTGCTATGGTTTTTTAAACCGGCTGCCTCCATTACCTGCAGGAACCGTGCAACTTCAGTTACTGGGAGATTGTTCTCTTGCATGATTAACCTCCTAAGACTTTGATGCTGTCAGGTTGAACCATGAATGACTCATTAGCGTTTCTAGATATCACTTGCCCGCTAATTTCGACCTCGAGAAACCCTTCTGTCTGAAGCAGCCTGTCAAACCCATCAAGTCCGGATGAGATAAATACCAAGGTATTTCCGATATCCATCGATTCATTCCTCTCCCCCTGGAATGACAGGACACTAAAGCGTGGTTCTTTATCCCAAAACATTGCTCCGCGAAGAGTAATTTCCGGACTGATTTTCGCTTCAAGCAATTTCTCTATCTCTTTGCCACCCCTTTTTATCTCCATAATCAAAAGGTTTGCTTTAAGCTCTGAAATTTCCTTGTGTTTACGCTGTGTGGGAAAAGGTATTACATTGTCGCTATAGTTTTTGATTTCGCACCCATCTTTCTGGTCTATCTGCGGACATTCTTCCTGTGAATACTCTTCAAGCCAGGGAAACTCCTTTATAGCCCTTTTCTTAATAGGGGTAGCGGCCAGCCACAGCAGAAACTCTAGTTTCTCTTGAGCCATAGCCTTCTTTTTGGAAGGGGTCTTTGAAGAACACAAAGCATTCACGCAATTCCTTATTCCAATGAGAATCTCGGGTTCTTTCTTTTTCATTTTGCACCTCCTTCCTTAGCGTTAGCAGCTTCTTTATGCTTGCGCGTGGCTTCAGCACATTTCTGAATGAACTGATCAATTTCAGACTTCAACCATCCAACACTTCTGTTGCCTAGCCGGACGTAGCGCGGAAAAGTTCCTTCAGCAATCCAGGCATATATGGTCGAGCGCGAGAGGCCGACGATTTCCATGACCTCCGCGAGCCTTAATATTCGTTCGTTGATTCGATTGTTGTCCATAGATATCCTCCTTGATTTGTTGCGGTTTATTAGTGTCCAAGCAAGATAGCTGACGAATCGACAGTTGAAAATTACGCTAGGTAACCTTGCGTATAAGCAAAGTTATTTAGCGTATGCTAAAATGAGACTATTAACCTCAGGGAACGCTTCTGCTTATGCGGCTTTTATTTCTGCACGCAACTTTTCAAAAGCTTGATATGTCTTAGGATTGTCATCCGGAAATGGTCTTTTAACCCCTAAAAGCCATTCATGTCTTATATTAGAAGATATTTCCCTGATTGCTACAGGATATGCCTTAGTTAACCTTTTAAGCTCATGGTATGCAGTTCGACAATTAGTCGGCGAAAGCTTGCGCCACTTTGCGAATGTCCGAAACGAAGAATTGGCGCTTGCTCCATGACGAACCAAGCCGCACATAAAAAGTGCCTCATCGAATTTTATTTCTGCAGTTACAATACGATTTCTTGTAAGTATACGAATATTATGGGCCAAGTCTTGAAGACTTTCTCCAATCGGGATTTCCGCTTCTTCGAGAACAATTTCGAGAGCTATCGCAAGAAAATACGACTTATATAATTTAGAAATTTTACTAAGCGCAACATAGTCTCTGATTATTGCAGCATTATCCTCACTGTAGGGGGACCATATAAAGTCATCGATTTTTAACTTTGGTTTTTTTATCTTATCCCACATACGGCTATATCTTTTTACATCACTCTCACGAACATTTTTTATATCTTGCGGGTCCATAGTCTTCCTTTCGTAGATTTAGTTTAAGAAAGCATAAAATGTTTCAATTATTCTTGCGCAAATTTTCCACAGCCAACCTTATTCTCAGCCGCAATACGCTCAATATGATCCGCCCAGTCCTGCATCATCCGGGTACGTTCTTTCAGGTATTTTGCACGATTATAGGCGGCAGCAACATCCGTTTTTTTACCATGCGCAAGCTGTACGTCAATCACATCAAAACCATAGTCCAGCTCCTCAAGGATGGTACTCATGGCCAAAGCCCTAAAACCGTGGCCTGTATGCACACCCCGGTAACCCATTCTGCCTAAAGCCACCAAAATAGCGTTATTAGAGAGATGGCCTAACGGATCACGCTGGCCGGGGAAGATGTAGGGCCTGTGACCGTTCATCTTCTTCAGTTCTGTGAAAGCAGCCAGAGCCTGACGGGATAGCGGGACAATGTGATCCCGACCCATTTTCATCCGCTCAGCAGGGAGGTACCACAAGGCTTTTTCGAAGTTTATTTCTTCCCAACGCGACTTGATTAGTTCATTTGTCCGCACAAAGGTCAACATGAGCAGTTCCATCGCAAGCTGGGTCTGCCGAAACAGTCGGCCTTCGTTTTGATACAACTTGGCGAGGAATGCAGGCAGCTCGGCACTTTCCATCGCGGCAAAATGCCCCTTTTTTGGAGCGGCCAGGACATCTTTGGCTTCAACATCGGCGGGATTGTGCAAGATGCGCCCACATACCTTGGCATAGGCCAGCACGTTCCGCATAAGGCCAAGGGCGCGGCGTGCCAGTTCATATGCTCCCCGCTTCTCGATGGTCTGGACGGCCAGGGCAATCCGGGGAGGCGTTAGATCCCTGACAGGGATGTAACCGATGGCCGGAAATACATCACGGCGTAGGCGGGTCATGACCGTATTGGCATTGCTGTCTCTCCAGCGTGGCAGGTTCTTTTTGTACCATTCCATGGCCACCGCCTCAAAAGTATCGGCAGCGTTTATGGCGGCCATGCGCTTGGCCTCCTGCTTTTCCAGGGAGGGGTCTTTGCCTTCCCTCAAAAGCTTCCGGGCTTCATAGGTCCTGTCCCGAGCCTCCGCGAGACTTACTTCGGGGTATGGCCCGAAAGAAACTGTCCTTTCCTTGTTATGGAAGTGGTATTTCATGCGCCATAGCTTGTTGCCGTTGGGGTTGACCAACAAGTATAGGCCATAGGCATCGCCCTTTTTATAGGGCTTTTCTTTAGGCTTCAGGCTTTTGCAGGCAGCATCATTTAATGGCATGGGGGTATCGTCCTTTCCTGGTTGAAAAAATGCCCCCGTAGATACCCCCAAATTGGTCGGATTGGGTCGGTTTTCCACGGATCAAGACGGACTTCAGATGATCTGAAACCCGTTGTTTTACTAGCGTTTTTGATGAATGCCGGAATATACCGGAAGTATGAATGGCGTCCCCTGGGGGATTCGAACCCCCGTTACATCCGTGAAAGGGACGTGTCCTAGGCCTCTAGACGAAGGGGACGCATACGTTCGAGGTGTATTCTTTTATCCCCCTCGCAAAAGAAAAGCAAGGCTTTTTTGTCATGCGGCCGCCGATGGGGAAGGAGCCGGGGATAAGTTAAGTGATTGAATATCATATATTTTATTGACGCCCCTTCAGGGCTGAACTCCCAGCGTCTTTAAAAGCAGCAGCATCCATTCCGGTTTTGCCGCGCTGAAGGCGGCGATCAAAAGACCGGCGGCGAGGGAGGCCGGCAAGGCCCAGAGGCCCTGAGGGCCGGCGGTCGCCAGGTTGTTTTTTCCCGTCTGGATATTATCGGGCAGCAGTTTTCGGAAAGCCTGCGCGGCGATGAACTTGATCGTCACAACGGCCACCGCCCATCCCAGCAGCCCGACCGCGATATCGAGCAGGACAATGTGCCGGCCGATGTTGTTTTGCAGCATCGCGTCCAGAATCCGGCTGCGCACGGGCGTGAGATAATATCCGGCGGCCGGCAGCGTGGCCAGGACGGTGCCGGCCAGCAGGCCCTTGTTGCGGGGCCCCGCGCCGATCGACTGCATCGCCATGTTCGCGTAGTGGATCGTGGCATTCGCGTACTTGGCCGACAATATGAGGGGATAATCCTTGACCAGTTTTTGATAGACGTTTTTTTTCGAGCGGAGGGTGAGGCCGCTGAGGGCTTCGCGGATCAGCCTGTATTTGCAGGCGGTGTCGATCAGGTTTTGCGAGGCCATCGGCCCCCTGGACAGGCTTTGCAGCGCCTTGATGCCGGGCTTGACCAGCGCATCCAGCACGGGATCGATCTTCAGGATGCGCCCGCGCAGGCCGGCCACGGTCGCCGGACAGGATTTCCCTTCGATCGAAAATTCGGCCTGGGCCACGGGCAGCAGGGCGGTGAAGGGGATGTAAATATGGTCTTCCCGGATCTCCGGCGGCTGCCGGAAAATTTCCGCGTGGCCTTCCGTGGCCAGCTGTTTGACGCCGAGCTTGCCGATGATCTCCCGGACGTCCGGCGGGATTTGCCGGAGATCCGCCTCGAACAGGAGCGAAGCCTTGTAAGTGACCTGATAGAGATGGGTCAGGAAACCGCTCTGGCCGCATTCCGTGCAGCTTATTTTGCACTGTCCCTGGCAGGCGGTGCAGACCATCGTCTTGTAGCCCTGGCAGGAGAGGCACTGGATTTTTCCGGTGCCCTGGCACTGCGGGCAGGGGGCGGTGCTGCCGTCATGCTGGTGGACCTGCCCGTCGCCGAAACAGGTCTGGCATGGCATGAAGCCCTGCCCGTTGCAGGCCTTGCAGGGGATCTTGCCCGCGGCGTTGCACTGGCTGCAGGGGAGGAAGGCGTCGCCGTTGCACTTCAGGCACTTGTCGATGCTGGAAAATTCTTTTTTCGCCGCGTGCAGGGAAAGCGTCAGCGGCTCCATGCCGAATCCCTGCCCCGGCATTTTTCCCGTGGCCTGAAGGATTTCCTGCTGGACATCGCGCCCGCCCAGCAGGGCCGCGATCTCGCCCGCGCTGCGCGCCAGCACCGCCGCATGGGAGTCCAGCACCTGTCCCTGCGGATGCCGGCCCTTGAGCTGGCTTTTGGCGATTTCCGGCTTCAGCCTGACCGTGAGGGCGCCGGGGATCTGGTGCACCAGCGTCTCGTGACGGGCGAGCAGCACCTGCTGCGCCTTCAGCCCGTTGCCATCGAGCCGGCTGCCGAGGGTGGCGGCCGCTTTCTGGCTGATGGCGAAATGGATTTCCGCCGGTGCCGCTGGAGGGGAGGAGGGTTCTGTCATTTTCTTCTGCCGGTGAAGGGATGTTGTTTTTATTGTAGGCGACAAAATAAAACTATGCCAGACGTTGTCATTGGTGGCGGGGTCACGGCGGCGGGCGGGGGCGGGATTTCTCAAAAGCCCCGGAAAAACCGCCGAAAATTTGCCAGAATACGAATCTGTTGGATTCCCGGGCCAAATGCAGTATAAACTGAAGCGATTGCGGGTGTAGCTCAATGGTAGAGTGCTAGCCTTCCAAGCTAGCTATGCGGGTTCGATTCCCGTCACCCGCTCCAATTTTTTCTCCGCAGAGGACATCACACAGTGCTTAAATATCTATACTTAGAAAACTTCAAGGGAATTAGAAAGAAAAGATTTGATTTTAAACAAATCAATATTCTTTGGGGACCCAACAACTCAGGCAAGTCGTCGGTTCTTAATGCCCTCAATTTGATTGCCCAGACTCTACTCTCAGATTCCCCCGGAGTTTCACTAGCGCTTAATGATAGATTTGATGATTTAGGAACATACCAGGATTTGGTTTTTGGTCACAATCCTAGAACAAAAATGATTATTGAGTTCGGCATTACTGTCGGCTCTAACTTATTAACCTTTCATTACGAGTTTAAGTATCGCTCACAAAGAAGAGAAATTGAGATTAATCATTTTACCCTAAAAAGAGGGGCAAAGGAACTATATGCATACAGCGTTAAAAAAGATTCATATAGCATAAAATATCATGGAAAAAGTTCAGAACGGTTTAAGTCAATACTGAACAAAAGGCTTTCCCCAGAATTTCGCGGACTCAAGATTTTTGATAGGAATCTTGAGCAAGCTATTCTTGCGTTTATACAAAGAAAAGATGCTCAAAAACAACTCGGCGCAGAAGACAAAAAGAAAGCAAACTCTTTACGTTTGTTGATGACAGTTGTGAATGATTTAAATACTGCAAATTACGCATTGGATAGAACATTTTCTGCTTTTGATTCCCTCGGGCCATTTCGGGAGCGCCCTAAGCGGACTTATCAGGCTTCAGGAACCAGCCCAGAAACTGTTGGCAAGATGGGTACAAGCGCAATTGATATCCTTGTGTCAGACCTTTCTCGCCGAGGAAAAGCTAGCAATCAATTTGTTGATCAGACCTCAGCGTGGTTTAGAAAGTCTGGAATGGCTCAGGAAATCAAAATTAAACCTCTGACATCGAGACATTATGAGGTTTGCCTGATAGATGCCATGAGCAGGGCACATAACCTCTGCGATGTAGGCTTTGGTTGCAGCCAAGTTTTGCCAGTGCTCGTGTCTTTATTTACATTTGCTGATCAAGCTAAAACTAAGCGTCCCCCTATTCTCATTATACAGGAGCCAGAAATCCACCTCCATCCAAATGCCCAAGCTGAGCTTGGTTCATTATTCGCAAGACTTTCTCCGTCTCAAGGCCAGCTATTCATTGAAACGCACAGCCCATATTTAATAATACGTATGCAAACTGAAATTGCTAAGGGCAAACTATCGGCGGATGCTATAAAATTTTATTACGCCAAAAACAAGAGGTCTTCGTCAAATTTTTACGAGCTAACTGTTGGAAATGACGGAATGTTCGAACAGAAGTTACCCTTCGGCTTCTTTCCTCAACGGTATGAGGAAACTCTTAACTTGGCTCGTGCAGCGAGTAAGGTTCAGCAACGCAAAATGGATAAAGAGAAAAATGACTAATCCTAAAGGCGATGCAATCTTTGTTGTTGACGCAAATGCAATAGATGAGTTTTATCAAGAAAAAATACTCGACTCTTCCACAGCAATTTCTGACGCTATCGGGATACTCCTCAGTAGGGGTTATATTGTAATAGATGATAAAGACTGGATTTTAACCGAATGGAATGGGCGCGCTTTACGCGGCGATGACACTCTAATGGCCTGGATTGATATGGGCATTCAGGAAAAATGGATTCGACTTCTCCCGTTTAAACAAAAACCCCATTTAAGAAAAAAACTGCAGCAGCTGGGTATGCCTAATGATGATTTAAAATATGTGATTTTCGCTGATCATTTGAAGGGTAAGGCTATTATCACCGACGACATTGATTTTCACGAACCAAAAGAGAAAAATAACCGCAAACCTGGAAAAATAGATAGTATAAAAGCATCAAAGAAGGGCTCTGTTTGCAAATATATAACTAAGAAATTATCCATTAATGTCTTAAATTGGCAGGAAGCTTCTGTAAAATTTAAAGCTTAGATAATTTGACCATTCGCCCCTCACCCCGTATTCCGCATCCCCGCCGAGATGCCGCTGATGGTGAGGGCGAGGGTGCGGCGGAGGGCGGCGGGCGGGCGGGGGAGGGCGCGGTATTCCCTGAGCAGGTGCGCCTGCAGGATATTCAGCACATCGACATAGGGCGAGCGGATGCGGATCGAGCGCGCGAGGACCGGCATCGTCTCGAGGATGCGCCGGCGCCGCATGACCTTGAGTAGGGTCTTTTTCGTCGCGGCGAGGCGCTTCAGGTAATCCCGCGTCACCGGCTGCAGCGCGGGCTCCACCAGCAGGGCGGAATAATATCTGGTGACCTGCGCGTCGGCCTTCGCCACCACCATCTCGACCAGGTCGATGACCGACCGGAAGAACGGCCAGCGGCGGTACATCTCCTGCAGGGTCTTGAGGTTGCCGGCCCTGATCTCGGCGTCCAGCGCCTCGGCGATGCCGAGCCAGGCGGGCAGCAGGGTGCGTGACTGCGTCCAGCCGAAGACCCAGGGGATTGCGCGCAGGCTCTCCAGCCCGCCGTCCTTGCCGCGCCGTCCCGGGCGGCTGCCGATTTTCAGCAGGCCGAGCTCGGCGATCGGCGTCAGCTGCATGTAGTGCTTCATGAAGTCGGGCCGCTCATAGACCACCTCGCGGAAGACGGCGACCGAACGGCGGGCGAGGCGGTCCATCGTCTTTATCCACGCCGCCGGTTGTTTTTGCGGCCGGGAGAGCACGGCCTCGAGGAACCCCGAGAGGTAAAGCTCCATCGTGCGCTCCGCCACTTCGGGCAGGCCGAATTTGGCGTTGATGGCCTCGCCCTGTTCGGTGATCCGGATGGTGCGCGCAAGGTGCGGGCGCGGCAGGGCCAGCAGCGAGGTCTCGATGGGGCCGCCGCCGCGCGCGACGCTGCCGCCGCGCCCGTGGAAGAAGATGGTCTTGATCCCGTGCCGCTTGCCCAGCGTCCCCAGCTCCGACTGCAGCCTGTAAATCTCCCAGGCGGAATTCAGGTAGCCGCCGCGCTTGGCGGAATCCGAATAGCCGAGCATGATCTGCTGCTGGGCGCCAGCATGGCGCCGGTAGAGGGGCATCTTGTACAAAGCCTCCATCACCGCGCAGGCATTGGCGAGGCTGTCCGGCGTCTCGAACAGCGGGCAGAGGCGCACCTTCTCCGCGACCCCCGCCGCCTTCAGCAGGAACATGACGCCCAGGATGTCGGAGACGTTGCTGGCCATCGAGATGATATAGGGCCCGAGGAATTCCAGCGGCACTTGCTTATACAGCCGCAGCGTCTTCAGCACCTCCATCGTCTGCCGCGAGGCGCGCTTGGTGTTTTTTCCGGGCTGGCGCAGCGCCGCCGTCAGGGCGCGGATTTTCTGCGGCTCCGGCAGCGCCGCATAGCGCCCGCCCATGAGGTCGTCGATCGCGGCGGCGTGCACGTCGGCGCTCTGGCGGATGTCCAGTTTCAGGAAGCACAGCCCGAAAACGCGCACGCGCCAGATGAATTCCTGCAGCGGCCCCTTGGCCAGCAGCTCCGCGCCGTTATTGCCGAGGAATCTCTGCAGAGCATAGAGCAGCGCCAGGAATTCCATGCGCGTGAACGAGGTCTTGTTCTTCGCCAGCCCGCGCCGGAAGGCTTTCACTTTGCCCTCGATCGCATCAAGGCGCTTCTGGCAGCCCTTGTGCAGCTTGGCGCCGCGCGCGTCGTTGTCGAAAACGAAAATATTCCTTAAGCCTTCGAGGGCGGCGAGGTAGCGGCCGGTCGCCGCGCGCGAGGTTTCGTTCAGCACCCGTTTCGTGACGTGCGCGGTGACGCCGGGATGCCCGTCGCGGTCGCCGCCCATCCACGAGGCGAAGCGGATCGGGCGCGGGAACAGGTCCGCCATGTCGCCGACGGCCTGTTTGTAGGCCGCGCTCATCTGGTAATGGAAATCCGGCACGGCGCGCCACAGGATGCGCTCGGCGAGCTCGAGGCCGTAGCGCGCCTCCTCCGCCGGCGTCGGCTTCTTGTCGCGGACGATGCCGGAGAGCCACAGCTGGATGACCAGCGAGCGGATGTCGCGCAGCACCAGCGCGCGGTCGAAGGCCGCCAGCTCCGGCGAATCCAGCTTCAGCAGGCAGGCGGCGAGGTCGCGGTAGGCGCGGATGGCCTGCGGCATTTCGGCCTCGGTCGGGTGCGCGGTCAGCACCAGCTCGATCTGCACGTCGAGCAGCGCCGCCCTGATCGCCGCCGGTTTCACCCCCGCTTTCAGCAGGCGGTTGAAGGTGTCCAGCGGAGAGGCGCGCTGCGGCGCCGCGCCCGTGCGCTGGTAATATTTGCGGCGGCGGATGCGGTGCACCTGCTCGCATAAATTCGCCAGGCGCAGGAACTCGGTGAAGGCCTTCGCCACTTTGTATTTTTCGTCATGCGAAAGCGTGTGCAGCTCGCGTTCGATCAGGCGCTGCGCCTGCGGCTGCCCGTGCCGCGCCTTTTGGGAAAGCCGCCGCAGTTTTTCCACCGTGTCGAAGACGCGCTGGCCCTCGAACTGGCAGATCGTCTCGCCGAGGATGCCGCCGAGCAGATGGATGTTACTGGAAAGGGGCCGCAGCGTGTCCTGCATTGTGATACACCTTTTTAACGCGCCGGAGACCGTATGCTTTTGCCATGCTATCCTTTTTCGAGGATAAACGCCAAATATAAAAGCATGCCCGCCACTAGCGAAGGGTCAGTGTCCGGCGGACAGGAGTTTTTTTACAGAGGGCAGGATGTTGCCGACAATCACCGCGACCCCCTGTTCATTCGGATGCAGCCCGTCCTCCTGCACCAGGCCCTGCTTCATGGCCGCGCCTTCCAGAAAGAACGGGTAATAGACGTCGGCGTATTTTTTGGCGAGATCCTTGTACATTTTTTGGTAACGCCCGACAAAGGCGGGGCCGAGGTTCGGCGTCGCCTTCATGCCCGCGAGCAGCACGGGGATTTTTCTTTTCTTCAGGAGCTTCAGGATTTTTTGCAGGTTTTTGCGCGTCACCTCCGGGTCCATGCCGCGCAGCATGTCGTTGGCGCCCAGTTCGACGATGACAAAATCCGGTTTCTGCGCGTCCAGCGTCCATGCCAGCCGCGCCCGCCCGCCCGACGCCGTGTCGGCGGAAACGCCGGCATTGATGACCTGAATATCGTAGCCCAGTTCCCGCAGCCTTTTTTCCAGCTGCGCGGGAAACGATTTCTCCAGTGGTATGCCATAACCCGCCGTCAGGCTGTCGCCGAAGGCCAGTAATTTTTTTTCCGCCGCCATCGCGCTGACGTTTGCCAGCAGCAGGGAAAAAGTTATAATTGCTGCGCAATAGAATTTTATGCGGGAAATATGTTTCATGCCTGATTCCATTCTAAAACTCGAGCATGTCGATTTGCAATTGAAAAGCGATGCCGGGACCGTTCACGTTCTGAAAGATATTTCCCTTAAGCTGCCGCCGGCGAAAACGGTCAGCGTCATGGGGCCGTCGGGATCGGGCAAGACGACGCTGCTGATGGTGCTGGGCGGCCTTGAAAAGCCGACTTCCGGCGCCGTCGAGGTCGCGGGCAGGAACCTCGGCGGCCTTTCCGAAGACGACCTTGCTGTTTTCCGCCGCGACAACATCGGCATCGTCTTCCAGAATTTCCATCTCCTCCCGACCATGACGGCTTTGGAGAATGTCGCCATCCCGCTGGAATTCGCCGGGCGCAAAAACGCCTTTAAAAAAGCGGAAAAGGCGCTGGCGGCCGTGGGCCTGAAAGAGCGCGTCCGGCACTATCCCAGCCAGCTTTCCGGCGGCGAGCAGCAGCGCGTGGCGATCGCCCGGGCTTTTGTCACGGCGCCGCGCCTGATCCTCGCCGACGAGCCGACCGGCAACCTCGATGCCGAAACCGGCCGGAAGGTCATGGACCTGATGTTCGACATGACCCGCGACAACGGCACGACGCTGATCCTCGTCACCCATGACTCAACCCTCGCCGGCAGGTGCGACCTCCAGGTGAAAATCCGCGACGGAAAAATAACGCCATGACGGGCGGCGGTGCTGGGCTCTTCCTGCCCCTCGTCTATGCCCGCCGCAACCTGCGGGCGGGAGTCAGGGGATTTTATATTTTCCTCATCTGCCTTGCTCTCGGCGTCGGCGCCATCGCCGGCATCCAGTCCCTGTCCCGCGGCATGATCGAAAGCCTGCACCACGACGGGCGCTACATCCTGGGCGGGGACATCGCGCTGCGCACCCTTTACGAACCCGCCACGCCGGAGCAGGCCAGGTTCCTGCGCGACAAGCTGGGCCCCGTCACCGTCGTTATCGAGACTCATTCCATGGCCAGACGCACGGACGGCCAGCAGACCGCGCTGGTTGAACTGAAGGCCGTTGACTCCCTTTACCCTCTCTACGGCAAACTGGAAGTCGCCGACGGCAAAGGTGATCCCATCGAGACCCCTCTGCAGGACCTTTTGCGCCCCTTGTCCGCCGTTAACGGCGCCGTGGTCGAAAAAGAGCTTCTGTCGCGCCTCGGCATCGCCGTCGGCGACCAGATCAGCGTCGGGGAGCAGAAGTTCCAGGTGCGCGGCGTCATCGTCAGGGAGCCCGACCGCATCGGCAATCTCGGCTTTTCCCTGGCGCCGCGCGTGATGATCGGCGGCGGCGCTTTTGCCGGCACCGGCCTGAAACAGCTGGGCAGCCAGGTGAACTATGACCAGAAGATATTGCTTCCCGCTCTGAAGACCTTTGATGATCTGGAGCGGGCGAAAAAGAAGATCGCCGCCGCCTTCCCGGAGGCGAAATGGAAGAGCCGCGATTTCCTCAACGCCGCGCCGCGGGCGGAGCGCATGATTAACCGCCTGTCCATGTTCCTGACGCTGATCGGCCTCACCACGCTTTTGATCGGCGGCGTCGGCATTTCCAACGCTGTGAGGGGGTATCTTGACAGCCGGCTGACAGACATCGCGACGCTGAAGTGCCTGGGCGGCACGGCCACCTTTGTTTTCCGCGTCTATATGCTCCAGATCGTTATGCTGGCGACCTTCGGCATCGTGCTTGGCCTGGGGCTGGGTGTTTTTGCCTCCCAGGCGGCGGGCACGCTGCTGACCGCCAAACTCTCCCTGACGGACCAGGTGGCGGTATATCCGCCGGTACTGCTGCTGGCGGCGGTCTTCGGCTATCTCACCACTTTCTGCTTCAGCCTCTGGCCGATCGGTCGCGCCATCAGGGTGTCGCCGGCAGGCCTTTTCCGCGACCTGATTGCGCCGGCGTCAGAATTTCCTCCGCCAAACGTCATTCTCTGGACCCTGATCGGCACGGCGCTGCTGGTGCTGCTGGCGATTTCGACTGCCGACGACCAGAGGCTGGCCGGTTTTTTCGTCGGCGGCACCGTCTTTACCTTCGCTGTTTTCTATGGCTATTCCCTGCTGGTGGGTTTCCTGACGAAACGGATGAAATTTACCGCCGTCCCAGAAATCCGCATGGCCGTCGCCAACCTTCACCGCCCCGGCAACATCTCCGCCAGCGTGATCCTGTCGCTGGGGCTGGGGCTGACCGTCCTGGCCGCCGTGGCGCTGGTGCAATTCAATTTCATGCGCCTCATCAGGGACGATCTGGCGGTGGACGCGCCCTCCTTCTTCTTCCTCGACATCGAGGCCGGGCAGCGCGATGACTTCAGGAAGATGGTGGTGGCCGAGCCCGGCGCCCGCAACCTGGTGATGACGCCTTCCTTCCGGGGCCGCGTCGTCAAGGTCAACGGCAAAAGCGCGGAGGAGGCGCTGGTCGATAAAAACGAAAGCTGGGTCATCAATTCCGACCGCGGCCTCACCTATACCGCGGCGCTGCCGCCCTACAGTCGCGTCGTGGCGGGGGCGTGGTGGGATAAAAGCTACAGCGGCCCCCCGATCGTCTCCATCGCCACCAACGTCGCGCGCGCCTTCAATATCGGCGCCGGCGATGAAATTACCGTCAATGTCCTCGGCATGGATGTCGCCGCCAAAGTCGCCAATGTGCGCGAGATCGACTGGGCAAGCTTCACCATGAACTTCGCCATCACCTTTGCGCCGGGCTTCCTTGAAAAACTTCCTTCCAATTATCTGGCTACGGTCATTGTCGCCGGGGAACACGAGGGGGAGATGCAGACGAAGATCGCCAACAGGTTCAGGAATGTCACCGTCGTGCGCGTGCATGAAGCGCTGGAAGCGGCGGGAACGATCATCCGCGCCATTGCCCAGGCCGTCAGCGTCAGCGCCGCGGTAACGCTCGCGGCCGGAACGCTCGTGCTTTCCGGCGGCATCGCCGCGGCGCGTCGGCGGCACCTGTACGATGCCATCATCCTGAAAGTGCTCGGCGCGACGCGGTCGCAAATCCTGAAAACCTTCCTGCTGGAATACGCCATTCTCGGCATCGTCACGGTCGGCATCGCCGCCGCGCTCGGCACGGCTGCCGCCTGGGGGGTGCAAAAGCATGTCATGAACCTGGAGTGGAAATTCAGCTGGCTGGCCCTGACCGGCGTGACGGCGCTATGCCTCGGTATCACCCTGGTCGCAGGTTTTCTCGGCACCTGGAGGGTGTTGCAGCAAAAACCGGCGCCGTATCTGAGAAATCAGTAATTTTTTTTAACGGTATTTTCCTGAAAAACGGCGAAGGTGGACTTTTGGCAGAGAAGCGTGTTATCCTTGTCATGGATGAAAAGAGGCTTTCACAAGCGGGTATCATTCGGGACAAACATCGGGCTTTCGCCCGGCGATGCGACAACTCTTGCAAAATTATCGACCCCGGAAAAAATCCAGGACTTCGTTTCGGCTCTCGACATCAACCGTGAAAAAAATGGCGATACTTGCCAGAGCGTCGTGCAGACGCTGAAGAACGGTTATGCCCATTGCATCGAAGGCGCCCTGGTCTCCGCCTGCGCGCTGTGGATGGCGGGATCGCCGCCGCTGCTGATGGATATGCAGGCCGAGGGCGACGACGACCATGTGATCGCCCTGTTCAGGGCGCACGGCCACTGGGGAGCCATCTCCAAAAGCAAGCATGCCTGGCTGCGCTGGCGCGACCCGATTTACCGCACTCTGCGCGAGTTGGCGCTGTCCTACTTTCACGGCTACGTCAACGAAGACAGGAAAACCCTGCGCACCTACTCCGCCTCTTTCGACCTGCGGCGCTTTTCAGCCGAACAGTGGGTCACGCCGCCGGACGCCTCCTGCTGGGATGTCGCGGAAACGATTGACGGCTTTCGTCATTACCACCTGATGACTCTCCGGCAGAGCCGCCGTCTCAGATCATGTGACTATCTTGAGATGAGGGCGGACCAGCTGCGGGAATACAGAATCTGAAAGAAAAATGAAAATATGGGTTGATGCAGACGCCTGCCCGAAGGCGATCAAGGAGATTTTGTTCCGTGCCGCGGACCGGACAAAAACCGAGCTGACGTTTGTCGCCAATCAAAGGGTGCAGGTTCCCCGCTCCGATTTCATCACGATCGTCCAGATCGGGCAGGGGCCGGATGTGGCGGATGACGAGATTGCGGCGCGCTGCGCTCCCGGGGACCTGGTCGTCACGGCGGATATACCGCTGGCCGCGCGGGTCGTGGAAAAAGGCGCATGGGCGCTCGACCCGCGCGGCAAGCTGTATGATGCAGAGAATATCAAGCAGATATTATCGATGCGGGATTTCATGGACTCATTGCGCGGCAGCGGCATCGAGACCGGCGGCCCCAACGGTTTTGGCCCGCGGGAGCGGTTGCTGTTTGCGAACGAACTGGACAGGTTTATCGCGCGCGGGCAACGCGGCGGTTAATATCTTCCCGGGGCGGTGCGGCCCCCGGTTTTTTTTCGGCCAGTGCTGCGACACGATTTTTCCGGACGCTGGCGAAACCCTGATCGAGGAGTTTGGCCATGGTGATGTCGCGGCTCCGGGCGGTCCTGCCGCCGAAAACAACGCCGATCAGCCGCGTGCTGTCGTGGACGGCGGAAGCGGCGAGATTGAAGCCGGAGGCGTCAATATAGCCGGTTTTTATGCCATCCATGCCCGGATAGCTGCCCATCAGCTTGTTGTGGCTCGGGTCAGTGTGGCCGCGGTAGGTGAAGGATTTGACGCTGAAATAATGGTAGTACTGGGGAAAGTCGCGGAGGAGGGCCCGGGACAGGGTGGCCATGTCGCGGGCCGTGCTGAACTGGGCTTTGTCGGGCAGTCCGGAGGCATTGACAAAATTGGTGTTGTTCATGCCGAGCTGGCGCGCCTTGATGTTCATGGCGCGGGCGAAGCTTTCTTCGGAACCGCCGTCGGCTTCGGACAGGACAACAGCGCAGTCATTGGCGGATTTGGTGGTAATGCCAAGAACGGCATCTTCGACGCAGATGCTGTCTTTCGCCTTCAGTCCAAGCTCGGACGGCTCCTGCACGGCGGCTTCTTTCGACACCGGGAGATTTTGGGACAGCTCCAGTTTGCCTTGTGACAGGGCTTCAAATGTCAGGTAAAGCGTCATCATTTTCGTGAGGGAAGCGGGGTAGAGCCGGGTGTCGGCGTTCTTTTGGCTGAGCACCTCCCCGGTCGTGGCGTCAATCACGATTTCGGCAAAACGGCCGGATGCTTTGACATTCACTCCGCCCTGCAGGGATATTTCCACCGCTTGGCCGGGGAGCATGACCGTGTCGGGGGGCACCGCCTCTATGGGCGCCGTTTTGGCAATAAGGTTTTCTTTTGTTCCATCGTCGTTATAAGCAGGGGAACCGGCAACCCCCATGAAAGCCAGCGTCAAAAATGTCTTGCGAAAAAACCCTTTGGCTTTCCGCCCGAAAGTATTTTTTTCGCCGCCAGGGTAAGAATGCGCCACCGATTTTTCTCCATAGATTATGATTCGTGGACGGTACAATATTTTATTGGAGATATCAATTGAATACGGAAAACATTTAGCGTGCTGTCCGCCATGCAGGGGGTGAGGGGATGGCTATCAATAGAGTTTGCGAAAATCAAGAATTCCTACATAATACGGAGCAGCTAGAATTTCAGGCACTCCGGGGCATCTTTATGTCTATGAATAAAGAGAAACATTCTTCTGACTGGGATGAAGCCGCCGCAGAAAAGATCCTGCAGGAAAAAAAGGGCATGCCGGGCGCTTTGCTGCCCATCCTTCATGCGCTGCAGGAAAAATTTGGCTATATCGCCCCGGAATTTGTGCCGACGATTGCGGAAGCCCTGAATCTTTCGCGCGCGGAGGTCCATGGCGTGATCTCCTTTTATCATGATTACCGCCAGACTCCGCCTGGCAAGCAGGTCATCAAAATCTGCCGCGCGGAGGCCTGCCAGTCGATGGCGGGACGGCAGCTTGAAAATCATGTCAAACAGAAACTCGGCCTTGAATACCGCGGGACCACCCCTGCCGGGGATTACACGCTGGAGCCGGTGTATTGCCTGGGCAACTGCGCCTGTGCGCCGTCGATGATGATGGGCGGCAAGTTATATGGCCGCGTGACGCCGGAAAAATTCGATGCGCTCCTGGATAAAAAGGAAGACGCGGCATGAAGATTTATGTTCCGCATGATGCTTCTTCCCTGAGCCTCGGCGCGGACGAGGTTGTTGCGGCCCTTAAAAAAAATACGGACGCCAGGATCGTCCGCAACGGCAGCCGCGGGCTCTACTGGCTGGAGCCGCTGGTCGAGATTGAAGACGGGGAAGGCCGTTTCGCTTACGGCCCGGTTGCGGCTGACGATATTCCTGCAATCCTGAAACAGGGGCGCGCGCATCCGCTGTGTCTGGGTCCGGTCTCGGAAATCAAAGCCCTGAAAATCCAGAACCGCCTGACTTTCGCCCGCTGCGGCGTTATCGGCGCCTTGTCCATCGAGGATTACACCGCGGCAGGGGGCTTTCAGGGGCTGGAAAAGGCCCGGAAACTCCGTCCGCAGGAAATCGTGGATAGGGTGAAGGGCTCCGGCCTGCGCGGGCGCGGCGGCGCGGCGTTTCCGACCGGGATAAAATGGCAGACTGTCCTTGACTGCCAGGCCGGACAAAAATACATCGTCTGCAATGCCGATGAAGGCGATTCCGGCACCTATTCCGA
>JAIOQI010000067.1 GCA_021413445.1 Alphaproteobacteria bacterium
ATCATGCCTGTTGAAAACATGCCTTATCTGGAAGACGGCACTCCGGTTGATGTCGTGCTGAACCCGCTGGGCGTGCCTTCCCGCATGAACGTGGGCCAGATTCTCGAGACCCACCTCGGCTGGGCGTCGGCGAGCCTCGGCAAGCAGATCGGCGAAGTCGTCGACCGCATGCAGGCGGCGCATAACGCAGGCGAGCGCGAAAAGCTCAACAAAGAGCTGCACCAGCGCCTCAAGGTCGTTTACGGCGACAAAGCGTATAAGGAAGACGTGCTGTCCCTGAAAGAGGGCGAGTTGATTGAAATGTGCGGCAACATCCGTACCGGCGTGCCGATGGCGACTCCGGTATTCGACGGCGCTGTTGAAGCCAACATCAACGAACTCCTGACGGCGGCAGGCCTGAGCCAGACCGGCCAGGTGACCCTGGTTGACGGACGTACCGGCGAGAAGTTCGATCGCCCGGTGACCGTCGGTTACATCTATATCCTGAAACTCCACCACCTGGTTGACGACAAGATCCACGCCCGTTCGATCGGCCCGTATTCTCTCGTCACGCAGCAGCCTCTCGGCGGCAAAGCCCAGTTCGGCGGCCAGCGCTTCGGGGAAATGGAAGTCTGGGCGCTGCAGGCTTACGGCGCTGCCTACACGCTGCAGGAAATGCTGACCGTGAAATCAGATGACGTGGCAGGCCGTACCAAGGCTTACGAGTCGGTGGTGCGCGGCGACGACGTGTTCGAGATCGGCATCCCTGAATCCTTCAACGTTCTGGTGAAGGAATTGCGGTCGCTGGGCCTGAACGTCGATCTGAAGCAGGCACGGGACTGATAAAGCACATGCGGGCCGGCGTCTTGTGCCGGCCCGCATCTTTTGAGATTTTGGATAGAAAAATTTAAGGCGTAAGCGGGAGAAATATAATGAATGAAGTCATGAACCTTTTTGGTCAAGTGAGCGGGCCGCAAAGTTTCGATCAGATCCGGATTGCCATCGCAAGCCCGGAGCAGATCCTGTCCTGGTCGTTCGGTGAGATCAAGAAGCCGGAAACCATCAACTATCGCACCTTCAAGCCCGAAAAGGACGGCCTGTTCTGCGCCCGTATCTTCGGACCGGTGAAGGATTACGAATGCCTGTGCGGCAAGTACAAGCGCATGAAGTACAAAGGCATCATTTGCGAGAAATGCGGCGTTGAAGTCACGCTGTCCAAGGTCCGCCGCGACCGCATGGGCCATATCCAGCTGGCGTCCCCTGTCGCCCATATCTGGTTCCTGAAGTCGCTGCCCTGCCGCATCGGCATGATGATGGACATGACCCTGAAAGATCTGGAGAAGGTCCTCTATTTCGAAAGCTATATCGTCCTCGACGCCGGGATGTCGGCGCTCAAGCCGCTGCAACTGCTGACCGAAGAAGAGCATGCAGATGCGATTGATAAATACGGCGAAGACGCTTTCCGCGCCGGCATTGGCGCCGAGGCCCTGAAAGAGCTGCTCTCGGCCGTCAAGCTTGAAGAAGAAAAAAAGAAGATGGAAGAGGAGCTGGCTGGCGTTATTTCCGATGCCAAGCGCAAGAAGCTCGTCAAGCGCCTGAAACTGGTCGATGCCTTCCTGTCCTCCGGCACCCGTCCGGAATGGATGATTCTGGATGTCGTTCCGGTGATTCCGCCGGAACTGCGCCCGCTGGTGCCTTTGGACGGCGGCCGCTTTGCGACCTCCGACCTGAACGACCTCTACCGCCGCGTCATCAACCGCAACAACCGCCTGCGCCGCCTGATCGAGCTGCGCGCGCCGGACATCATCGTCCGCAACGAAAAACGCATGTTGCAGGAATCCGTCGATGCGCTGTTCGACAACGGCCGCCGCGGCCGCGTCATCACCGGCGCCAACAAGCGTCCGCTGAAGTCGCTCGCCGACATGCTGAAAGGCAAACAGGGCCGCTTCCGCCAGAACCTGCTCGGCAAACGCGTCGATTACTCCGGCCGTTCCGTGATCGTGGTGGGGCCTGAGCTGAAACTGCACCAGTGCGGACTCCCTAAGAAAATGGCGCTGGAGCTGTTCAAGCCGTTCATTTACAACAAGCTGTCGCTCTACGGACTTGCTTCCACCGTGAAAGCGGCGAAGCGCATGGTCGAAAAAGAGCGTCCGGAAGTCTGGGACATCCTCGAGGAAGTCATCCGCGAGCACCCGGTTTTCCTGAACCGCGCGCCGACGCTGCACCGCCTCGGCATCCAGGCGTTCGAGCCCGTGCTGATCGAAGGCAAGGCTATCCAGCTGCACCCGCTGGTCTGCACGGCGTTCAACGCCGACTTTGACGGCGACCAGATGGCGGTCCACGTGCCTCTGTCCATCGAGGCGCAGATCGAGGCCCGCGTGCTGATGATGTCCACCAACAACATCCTGCGCCCTGCCGACGGCAAACCGATCATCGTTCCGTCGCAGGATATCGTCCTCGGCCTGTACTACCTCTCCATGGCCTTTGACGGCATGAAGGGCGAGGGTTCCGTTTTTGAAGATGTCGCCGAAATCGAGCTGGCTCTCTTCAACAAATGCATCACCCTGCATACCAAAATCAAGGCGCGTTACAAAACCGTCGATGAAAACAACAAGCCGGTCAGGCTGATTGTCGATACAACGCCGGGCCGGATGATTATTTCCGAGATCCTGCCGCGCCATCCGAACGTGTCTTTCGACACTATCAACCGCGTCCTGACCAAAAAGGACGTTTCCAACCTGATCGACGTGGTCTATCGCCACTGCGGCCAGAAAGAAACGGTCATTTTCTGCGACCGGATGATGGCGCTCGGGTTCTCCCATGCGTGCAAGGCCGGCATTTCCTTCGGCAAGGACGACCTGATTATTCCGCAGGAAAAGGGCGGGCTGGTCTCCAATTCCTACACCCGCGTCAAGGAATTCGAGCAGCAATACCAGGACGGCCTGATCACCAAGGGCGAGAAGTACAACAAGGTCATCGACATCTGGTCTTCCTGCACCGACGACGTGACGAAGGAGATGATGGAAGTCATTTCCAAGCAGTCCTCCGTCGGCTACATGAACTCCGTGTGGATGATGGCGCACTCCGGCGCCCGTGGCTCGACCATGCAGATCCGCCAGCTGGCGGGGATGCGCGGCCTGATGGCGAAACCGTCGGGCGAGATCATCGAGACGCCGATTATCTCCAACTTCAAGGAAGGTCTGACGGTTCTTGAGTACTTCAACTCCACCCACGGCGCCCGCAAGGGTCTGGCGGATACGGCGTTGAAGACCGCGAACTCCGGTTACCTGACGCGCCGTCTGGTCGATGTCGCCCAGGATGCGATCATCACCGAAGAAGATTGCGGCGTGGATACCGGTTTCACCGTCCGTCCCGTCATCGAAGGCGGTGATGTCCGGGTGAGCCTCTCCGAGCGCATCCTTGGCCGTACTGCCGCCAAGGACGTCAAGGATCCCCTGTCGGGAGCCATCATCGTCAAGGCGCCGGCGATCATCGACGAGTACACCGCCGAGCAGATTGAGACCGCCGGCATCGACTCCGTCGAGGTCCGTTCGGTCCTGACCTGCAAGGCCAAAAACAACGGCATTTGCGCCAAGTGCTACGGCCGCGATCTGGCGCGCGGCACCGCCGTGAACATCGGCGAAGCCGTGGGCGTCATCGCGGCGCAGTCGATCGGCGAGCCGGGCACCCAGCTGACCATGCGTACGTTCCACATCGGTGGCGCGGCGCAGCGGGGGGCTGCGGTGTCTTCCGCCGAGGCGGCTTTCGAGGCGGTCGTTGAAGTGCGCAACAAGAACGTGGTCGTCAACTCCGGCGGCGCCCAGATTATCATGGGCCGCAATACGGAAGTTGTCCTGCTGGACAAGCAGGGCCGCGAAAAAGCGAACCATCGCCTGCCTTACGGCTCCAAGCTGCTGGTGAACGACGGCGACAAGATCAAACGCGGCGGCAAGCTGGCCGAGTGGGATCCCTACACCGTTCCAATCATCACTGAAAAAGACGGTACGGTATTCTACGGCGACCTGATCGAGGGTATGTCGATCCGCGAGGAAATGGATGAAGCGACCGGCATCTCCTCCAGGGTGGTGACAGACTGGAGACAGCAACCGAAGGGCACATCCCTGAAGCCAAGGATCATGCTGACGGATGCCAACGGCAAGGTCATCAAGCTGCCGAACAACCTCGAGGCGAATTACTACATGCCTGTCGGCGCCCTGCTGAACGTCGAAAACGGCGGCCAGGTCAAGGCCGGCGACATCATCGCCCGCATTCCGAAGGAAACGGGCAAAACCCGCGATATCACCGGCGGTCTGCCGCGCGTCGCCGAGCTTTTCGAAGCCCGCCGCCCGAAAGACTTCGCGATCATCTCGGAAATCGACGGCCAGGTCGAATTCGGCAAGGACTACAAGTCCAAACGCCGCATCATCGTCAAGCCGACCGACGGCAAGGGCGAGCCCAGGGAATACCTTATTCCCAAGGGCAAGCACGTCGCCGTCAACGAGGGAGATTATGTCCGCAAGGGCGACCAGCTCCTCGACGGCAGCATGGTGCCGCATGACATTCTGGCCGTGATGGGCGTGGAGGCTCTTGCCGACTACCTCATCAACGAGATCCAGGACGTCTATCGCCTGCAGGGTGTGAAGATCAACGACAAGCACATTGAAGTGATCATCCGCCAGATGCTGCAGAAGGTCGAGATCATGGATGCCGGCGAAACAACCTTTGTGAACGGCGAACAGTCCGACCGCGAAGAGCTGTCGGAGATCAACACCAAGGCTATCGCGGCGGGCAAGCGTCCGGCGAAGGGCGTGCCGCTGCTGCAAGGCATCACCAAAGCCAGCCTGCAGACGCGCTCCTTCATCTCGGCGGCGTCGTTCCAGGAAACGACGCGCGTCCTGACCGAAGCGGCCATCAACGGCAAGGTCGATAAGCTGATCGGCCTGAAGGAGAACGTGATCGTGGGCCGCCTGATTCCGGCGGGCACGGGAGCCTTTGTTCACAGGCTGAAGCGCCTTGCCTCTGAGCGCGATGATCTTGCCCTGGCGGCGAATGCCGCCAAGACAGCGGTTGTCTCCGAAGAGGGCGACAACGTCGTCGCGGCCATCGAAGCGCCCAAGAAGGCGGATACCCGCGGCCGCGAGAAAAAGGGCCGCGCCGGTGCTGCCGGCTAAGATCAGCCTGTAGCGCTTTTTAATACAATAAAGGCGGAGTTTTGCGACTCCGCCTTTATTGTTGCGCTATCTTTTTCATAAATACGGAACGGCCGAAGATTTTCTGGCAGGAAGGTCATAAAATAAATAATATGAACTGACCGGCTGTCGTTTTGCCTTTCACTGTTTTTTTGTTCATTTTTCATGAGGTCGAAGATGCGTTATTCCCATTTTGCCATACTTTCAACCTTGTCGATTCTGGCGGTTCTGACGGCAACGCCGGCGGCGCACGCATTTTCACCCGCCGATTTGCATCAAGGCCCGGAAACGGCGGCGGTTCCCGTGCCGGATGTGGAGAAAACGCCTTTGCCGGCGCCCGAAGGCATGCAGGAAGCGGCCAGCGCGCCCCCGCAGCAGGTCTTTACTCCCGAAACTCCCGTCATAACCGTGGCGTCGCCAAATCAGGATTCATCCGATCAGCAGGAAGCGCAGTCCAGGCAAAACAAAGTGCTGAAGGCGGCCTTGCAGGCCAAGGAACAGGAGTTGCGTTCGGAAAAGACAGCCTCTCTTAAGGACAATAACAAACCGGCTGCCAGCCTTGCCGCGATCGAGCCCGCTGCGGGCGGCAAAGAGTTCGTTTCCGTCAGTATGGCTGTAAATCCCCCATCACCCGCACCTGAAAGCCCCAAGCTCAGCCATGTCAATGAATTCGTGGACAAGATCATGGCCTATCATCTGCCTGAAAGCACGAAGGTGAACCCCGCCGCCGCCGTTGCATCGCAGGTAACGCTTGAAGACCTGCTGAGCGGCGCGGGCGTCGCGCTCAATAGCTTCGTCCCCGCCGAGACCGTAGCGACCGGCGTTGTCGCGCAGTGGGCTTCGGGAAAAATCAGCGGCTTGTATGAACGTGTCGCCGGCAATGACGATTTTAACAGCCAGGTCATCAGTTATACCGGGCGTTACCGCCAGAATTGCGGCACGGGGCTGACGGTGCATGTTTCCCCGGCCAAAACTTCCAAGGCCGGCACCACGGCCACCGTGGACATTGAATGCGCCATGCCTTCCAACAGCTATGCCGTCTCCTTCCTGTTTTTGGAGGATGACAATGGTTTCAGCACCATCCTTCACACCGCCGCCCTGGCGGAGAAGGAAAAATTGCGCGGCATCCGCGATGCGATCGCCCAAAAGCTGAACGGCTCCCAGGGTTTTGCAGCGCCGCAGGCGATCAGGCAGAGCGCGAGCACGGCGCCGCTGAAGCTCAATATCCCGGCGGCGGGCACAGCACCGGCGTCCGGCGCTGCCGCTATGGACGATCTGGCGACGATTATTATCCAGTAATGGACCGGCGCGGGCGCAGCACTTCTCCCGCGGCTGCCAGCAGAATCAGCATCAGGAAGAACAGCGTATCGCCCAGCCGTGCGTAAGTGGTCGGCGGCAGCGGGCGGGGCAGAATGGCATCGACAATGCCCGTTTCGCCGAGTTTTTTCATGCCGATGATCCGCCCCAGCGGGTCGATGGCGGCGGAAATGCCGGTATTGGCGGCGCGTACCAGCGGCAGGCCTTCCTCGATGGCGTGGACGCGGACGTTTTCAAAATGCTGGTGCGGGCCCGCGGTTTTTCCGTACCAGGCGTCGTTGGTGACGTTGAGCAGCCAGTCGGGGCGGTCTAAAACTGCCCGTCCTCCGTGCGGCGCAGGTCGCCCAGCAGGGCGACGCTGCCCGGCGGCAAACTCATGCCGATCTCGCGGGCGATATCCGGGGATTGCTGCAGGTCGGCGGTGATGGCTGTTTCCGGCCAGACCACAAAGGTGGGCGGCTGGGGCAGGGCTGTCGCCGAGGCGGTGAGGTCAAGGTGGCGCTGGAAGTTGCGCATGACGGCGTCACGGTCCCATTTGAAGGATTGCGGGATATTCGGCTGGACGATGCGGACGGCGTATTTGTCCCATTGTTCGGTGGGGTGCAGGTAAAGCCGCGCCGTCCCGTAGGCCGCCACCGCCAAAAACGACGCCATGAGAAACGGCACAAGCCTTTTTTGCGGGGTCAGCGCCAGCACCGGCATGACCGCCCACAGCAGGGTCAGCAGGGTCAGCCCGTAAATGCCAAAGACGGCATTCGCCTGCATCAGCGGCAGCAGCGTGTGCCAGGTATAGCCCGGCAGGTTCCATCCGAAGCCTGTCAGGGCATGGCCGCGAATCCATTCCACCAGCGCCCATCCCGCTGTCAGCATCAGCGCATGCAGCGCTTCGTGCGCCCGGTAACGCCAGGCGAGGAGGGGGATCAACCCGTAGTACAGCGCCAGCACCGCCGGCCCGACGACGGCCGACAGCGGCACCACCCACCAGAAGGAGTCGATATCGACGAAAAGGGCGAAACTGACCCAATAGAGGCCGAAAATAAAATACCCGGCGCCGAAAGCCCAGCCGGTCAGGAAGGCGTCGGTTTTTGTCCCGCTTTGGCGCACCAGCCAGATGATCCCCGGCACGCAGACCAGCAGGATATAAAACGCCCCGACCGGCGGCATGGCCAGCGTCATCAGCGTGCCGAGAGCGAAAGCCGCGGTATATTTTTTTATGCCGGTGAGGTTTTCAAGGGTTGTTTTCAAAAATATCATTGGTGCTTCCCCTCTCCCCGGCCCTCTCCCGGAGGGAGAGGGAGAAGAAGGATTCTTCTTTGTGCCCTCTCTTTCCGGGAGAGGGTCAGGGAGAGGGTTTTTTATTTTTCTACTCATGCGCCGTAGCAACAGCCTCTCTCTTCGGCAAATTCCGGATGCGCACCCGCATGACGCGGCGGGGGTCGGCGTCGATGATCTCGAACTCGATGCCGGAGGAATGGCGGATGATCTCGCCGCGGCCCGGCACATGGCCGGCGATGGCGGTGACGAGGCCGCCGAGGGTATCGACATCCTCGTCCTCATCGTCTTCATGGAAAAGGTCGCCGTAGCGGGCTTCAAAATTCTCGATCGGGTAGCGGGCATCGGCAATCGCCGAGCCGTCGGGGCGCTCGATCAGCTGCGGCTCTATCTCGAATTCGTATTCATCGTCGATTTCCCCGACAATCGCCTCAATCATGTCGTTGATGGTAATCAGCCCGTCGATGCCGCCGAATTCATCGACCACGAAGGCGATGTGGACTTTCGACTGCCGCAGCTGCAAAAGCAGGTCCAGCACGCGCATGGCGGGCGAGACGACCAGGGCTTCGCGGATGATGTCCTTCAGTTCAAAACTGTTGCCGCTGGCGATGTTGGCCACCATGTCCTTGATGTGCGCCACGCCGATAATGTTGTCCATGTCGCCTTTATATACCGGGATGCGGCTGTGCGGCTTTTCCGCCAAGAGCCGGATGAGCTCCTCCTGCGGGGTATTGATGTCGATCGCCACGATGTCGGCGCGCGGCACCATGACGTCCACCACCGGCAGGTCGCGGAGCTGCAGGATGTTCGAGATCAGCCGCCGTTCATGCACCGCGACGGCGGACTGGGGGGCGGTTTCCTCTTCCTCGATCAGTTCCTCGATGGCTTCGCGCAGGGAGTCGTCGCTGCTGCTTTTTTCCGGCAGCAGGCTTTTTATCCAGGCGAGCAGTTTGCCCTTCCTCTCTTCAGCCGGTTTTTCTGCGGGAAGATCTGCCATCGGGTCAGTGCCGGATCTTTTTGATAGAAATATCATGATAGGGATCAGGATAGCCTAAAGACTCCAGAATGTCACATTCCAGTTTTTCCATAGCGTGGGCGTCTTTCAGGCGCTCGTGATCGTAGCCCAAGAGGTGCAAAGTTCCGTGCACAATCAGGTGGATAACATGATTCTCCATGGTTTTCGCCTGTTGGCGGCACTCGCCGTGAATGGTCTGGTAGGCGAGCACGATGTCGCCGAGTGGGATGGCGCTTCTGGGCGGGAAAATATCCAGCGAGGAGCGGTGAAAGCTGTGCAGGTTGATCTGCGGGAAGGACAGCACATTGGTCGGCTTGTTCTTGCCGCGATAGCTCTTGTTGAGGGCTTTGACATTGGCATCGTCCGTCAGCAGGACGTTGAGGTCGAAGCTCCGCGCCTTGAAGGCGGCCGGTTTTTTGGCGTTCAGGAAGGCGCAGGCGGCGGCCTGCTCGATTTTTCTTTTCATTTGCGGAAACGCCTTTTTCCACCGGGCGGAGGCCGTGTCGAGATGGACGCTGAGTTTTATCATTTATTTTTATCCCTTTTGTCGTAGGCGGCGACGATGTGCTTGACGATGCGGCTGCGCACGACGTCAACCTCGTTGAATTCGATGAATGCCGCCTCCTTGACGCCCTTCAGCACGTCCACGGCGTCGCGGAGGCCGGACTTCATCCCGCCGGGAAGGTCGGTCTGCGACAGGTCGCCGGTGATAATCATGCGGCTGCCTTCGCCGATGCGGGTCAGCGCCATTTTCATCTGCGTGGCGGTGGTGTTCTGCGCCTCGTCGAGAATGACGACGGCGTTCGACAGGGTGCGCCCGCGCATGAAGGCGAGGGGGGCGATCTCGATGGTGCCGTCCGCCAGCCGCTTGGCGATCTGCTCCGGCTGGATCATCTCATGCAGGGCGTCATAGATGGGGCGCAGGTAGGGATCGACCTTTTCCTGCATGGTGCCGGGCAGGAAGCCGAGATGCTCGCCGGCCTCGACGGCGGGACGGCAGAGGATCAGCCGGTCGATCTCCCCCGCCTGCATCATGGTGACGGCCTGCGCCACGGCGAGGAAGGTCTTGCCGGTGCCGGCCGGGCCGAGGCCGAAGACCAGATGGTGCGTGCGGATGGCTTCCAGGTACTCCGCCTGCTTGGGGGTGCGGGCGGTGATGACCTTGTTTTTGGCCTTGACGTTGAGATGCGGTTCCTTGAGCGCCGCCTTGGCGAGCGCGCGGGTGCCCTGGTCCATCGGGCTGAGCGCCACCATCAGGGCGGAGGACACTTCCTCCTTGCCGACGGGCAGCCCGTTGGTCAGGCGGTCCCACAGCACGTCGAAAACCGTCTGCGCCATTTTCAATTTCAGCTTCGGCCCGCTGATGAGGAGCAATTTCAGCTTCGGCCCGCTGATGAGGAGTTCGTTGCCGCGTGCGGAGATTTCAATGTCCAGCTCTTCCTCGATCTGGGCGAGGTTGCGGTCATGGTCGCCGAACAGCAGGGGGACAAGGGTGTTGTCGTCGAATTGCAGCCCGATACGCCGAATGGCCTCTTTGCTCAAAAGTTTTGCTCCTGTTATGCCCCCCCTAAAATGCAAAGTAAGGTATGGAGGGTTCCATACCTTACTTTAGGCATTAAAAGGTTGAATATGCGTTAACGCCGGAGTTATGGCTGAGGGGCGTCAGGGCCTTTAACCGGTTGTTTAGGCTGTGTTTTTCCTTCCAGGCGCTCAACAATCCGCTGCACGGTCGGGTGGCGGACAACGTCCTCGATGCTGTAAGCCTGGATGGCGACGCCTTCGACGCCGTCCAGTTGCTCCATGATGGGCTTCAATCCCGACAGGTTTTTTGGTTTAAGATCGATCTGCTCGGGGTCGCCGGTGATGACCATTTTCGAGCCGGGGCCGAGGCGGGTGATCGCCATTTTCAGGTGGTCGAATTCACAGTTCTGCGCCTCATCGACAATGATGAAGGCGTTTTCAAAAGTGCGCCCGCGCATGAAGCCGATCGGGACGATTTCGAGGATGCCCTTGGTGAGCATGTCGGCATAGGCGCCGGGACCGAAAACCTTGTCGAGCTCGTCATAGAGCGGGCGCATGTAGGGCGCCATTTTCGCGTTCTGGTCGCCGGGCTGGAAGCCGAGTTTTTCGCCGGACTCGAGGGCCGGGCGGGCGAGCAGGATTTTATTGACCGCGCCTGCCTTCAGCGCCTCGACGGCCTTGGCCATGGCGACGTGGGTTTTGCCGGTGCCGGCCGGGCCAATGCTGAAGGTGACGTCATTGGCATCGATGAGATCGGCCTGAAGTTTTTGCTTTTCGGAGCGGGGCTTGAAGCCGGTGTATTTGGCCGGTTTGTTCTGGTTGGCGGCGCCCTGAAATTTGGAGCTGAAGCCGTTATTGTCTCTTGGCTTCCCGTTCCACGGTTTTCTCCTGCTGCTGTTTCTCTTCGGCTCGGTCATGCGGCTGTTCTTTCATGGCTGGGGTTAAGCGTTTCTTCAGTCGTGACAATAGTTCCGGCGGTACCGTTCTGGGTGGCCTTGTCAATGCGGACATCGACTATTTTTCCAAACAGCCGTTGCGGCGCATCGACATAGACCGACTGCATGTATGGGGTCTTCCCGAGAAGTTGTCCAGCTTTTTGTCCCTTGCGGTCGAACAGCACGGGCATGATTTTTCCGACGCTGTGCTGGTTGTAGCCGCGCTGCTGGTCGAAGAGGATGGTCTGCAGTTCCTGCAGGCGCACGTCCTTGACGTCTTCCGGCACCACGCCGCCCATGACGGCGCCCGGCGTGCCGGGGCGCGGGCTGTACTTGAAGGAATAGCAGGAGGCAAAGTTGACCTGACGCACCAGCTCGAGCGTCGCCTGATGGTCGGCGTCTGTTTCGCCGGGGAAGCCGACGATGAAATCCGAGCTGAGGGCGAGGTCGGGCCGCGCTTGTTTCAGTTTGGCGATGATCTCCAGGTATTCCGCGGCGGTATGCTTGCGGTTCATCAGTTCCAGCACGCGGTCGGAGCCGCTCTGCACCGGCAGGTGCAGGAAGGGCATCAGCTTGGCGATGTCGCGGTGGGCGGCGATCAGGTCGTCGTTCATGTCCCGGGGGTGGGAGGTCATGTAGCGGATGCGCTCCGGCCCCTTCAATTCGGCGATTGCAGCGATCAGCCGCGCCAGATCCCAGGTTGCCCCCGCCGCGTCAATTCCGTGATAGGCATTGACGTTCTGGCCGAGCAGGGTGATTTCCTTCGTGCCCTGATCGACAATGCGTTTGGCCTCTTCCAGCACCTGTTGCGGCGGGCGGGAGAATTCCGCGCCGCGCGTATAGGGCACGACGCAGAAGGTGCAGAACTTGTCGCAGCCTTCCTGCACGGAAAGGAAGGCGGAGGGGCCTTGCGAAACGGAGTCTTCTGGCAGGTGGTCGAACTTGGTTTCAGCGGGGAAATCGGTGTTCACCACGCGGCGGTCGCCGGTGGCGTTGAGGATCATTTCCGGCAGCAGGTGATAGGTCTGGGGGCCGAACACCATATCGACATATTTGGCGCGCTGCAAAATCACGTCGCCTTCCGCCTGCGCCACGCAGCCGGCGACGGCAATCAGCGCCTTCTGGCCTTTTGCGGCCTTGGCTTGCTTGTGCTCGCGCAGGCGGCCGAGGTCGGAGAATACTTTTTCGGTGGCTTTTTCGCGGATGTGGCAGGTGTTGAGGATCATCAGGTCGGCATCGTCGGGTTTTTCGACGGACGCATAGCCGAGGGAGGCCAGAATATCGGCCATTTTTTTGCTGTCATAGACGTTCATCTGACAGCCCCAGGTTTTAATAAAGAGCTTTTTGCTCATTGCATTCCCTATCCTGCAATTTAAACTCTAGAATCATGACCTTAAGTCGTACCGTATAGGCACTATTAACCATATGGATAATGAGCTTGTCTAGCAAATTTTATACGTAAAAAAGGATTATTATCAAATGGCGCAAAATATCCTGATGATGGGGCCTTTGCCGGCGGCGCAGATGCAGCAGCTGGAGGAAAACTATTCGGTTTTGAAGCTGTGGCAGGAGCCTGATCCGGAGGCCAGTCTTAACCAGGTTCGCGAAAAGGTGACGGGTATCGTCGGCGTCTTTGACAGGAATGTCAGCGGCAAGCTGATCCGGGCCCTGCCCAATCTGGAGATCATCGCCAATTATGCCGTCGGTTACGACAATATCGACATTCAGGCCGCCCGGGAGCAGGGCGTTGTCGTGACCAATACCCCCGGGGTCTCCGCTGATGATATCGCTGACCTGACCCTCGGGATGGTGCTGGGCGTCCTCCGGCGCATGGTGGAGGGGGACATCTACGTGCGCACCGGGCAATGGGCCAAACGGGGCGCGATGCCCCTTGGGCGCAGCGTCCGGGGCAGGACGATGGGGATCGTCGGGATGGGCAGGGTCGGTAAAGCCATTGCCCGCCGCGCCGAAGCCTTCGGCATGGAGGTGGTTTATTTCGGTCCGCGCAAAAAACCAGAGGTTCCTTATAGTTACTATCACAATCTTCAGAAAATGGCTGAGGATTGCGACATCCTGACGGTGGCTTGTTCTTATTCTCCGGCAACACATCAACTTATTGATGCCAATATTTTGAAATTACTGGGAAAGAATGGCGTGCTGATTAATATAGCGCGGGGCAGGGTGGTCAACGAACAGGATCTGGTTGATGCCCTCGAAAGCGGGGTGATCGCCGGCGCCGGTCTGGACGTTTTCGAGAACGAGCCGGATGTGCCGAGTGCCCTGTGCCGGCTCGATAACGTCGTGCTTCAGCCGCATCAGGCCAGCGCCACGGTCGAAAGCAGCACCGCCGAGGCGCAGCTGGTGGTGGACAATCTCAGGTCATATTTCGAAAAAGCCGAAGTGCTGACGCCGGTTTAATGTTTACGGCGTGGGCGGCGGAGAGGAAGGATTTTTGGGGGAAGCCAAAGCCTTCTGGATTTCCTCATAGTCTTCTTTTTTAAGCGGGATCTTCACGCATTTTTCGGTCATGAGATCCACGGCATAGCCGCCGCCATTTTCGCCGGGTTCCAGGCGGAACAGCTTTCCATTGGTCTTCAGCAGCAGCCTTTTGACGGCGTTGTAAAAGGCGTCGTTGGTTTTGAGGGTCTGGCTGAAGGCGACCGTGTCTGGTTGTTGCGCCACAAAGGCGTCGTGCAGGATGCGGGAGCTGTCCTTGAAGCGGCCTTTGTTGCTGGCCAGCTTTGCCGCCGTGAAAATCGATATTTTTCCGTCTTTCAGGTAGGCTTTACCAACCGATGATAGTTGAGCAACATCATTAAATGCCTCCTTTAACCTCTTGTCCGTCTTTGGATTTTTAGAGGAGGCGGCCAGCGCCTTTTCTATTTCCGTCAGCACGATGTTCAGGTCGCCCGCAACTTCTTTGTCTTTCAGAAACGGCAGCAGCAGCGAAACGACTTTCTGTGTTTCGGGGGAAAGAAATTTAGCGAAAAAGGTTATCATGTCCATTGCCGGAATCTCCATGGAGAGGTTGTTTTTAAAACTGTATAGTTTTGCCATAAAAAACATACAGATGTCAACAATTATGTTTAATCATTGCCTCACCGAGATAACTTCTGTTAATTTGTTGTTTTTATTGCAAAATTAATTTATTCCATGACAATCTAAGGTTTGTTTTTGAGTGGAATCCGACATGAAAAAATGGATAGCATCCTGGGCTGCAGCTTTCGTCCTGTCGGTGGCCGTTATTTCCAGCGCCGAGGCGTGCTACAGCGCCGCAGATTTTGAAGCCGAACAAGGCGTGCGCATCCACAGCGAGCTGATGGTGATCGGCCTGACCTGCCTGAAAATGCCGGAAGGCCGGGAGCTGTACCGCAAATACCAGGATTTTACGCTCAAGAACTCCAGCCTGATCGCGGGCTATGAGACGGATATTATCAACCACTATGCCAGCGAAGGGGTGGCCGAGCCGGAGCAGAAATTCCATACCCTGCGCACCGACCTGGCCAATGAAGTCGCCCGTCAGGCGGTGGCGATGAGCATGCTCAGCTTCTGCCGGCAATTCTCCCCCCGTATCGACGCCGCCCTGTCGATGGACGAGCCGAAGCTGCGCCGCTGGGCGCAGCACGTCTGGCCGGGACAGCCGCCTTCCGAGCCGGTGTGCGACAGCGTTTCGCTGAATACCCAATAAAAAACCCTTCCCCTTTCTGCAAACCCGTGTTACAAACCCTGAGTTAACCACTTACAGATTATGGGAACTAAGAAAGGGGTGATTACTATAGTACAGGTCGTTGTACGCGATAACAACGTTGACCAGGCCTTGCGCGCATTGAAGAAAAAGATGCAGCGCGAGGGAATCTTCCGTGAGATGAAAATCCGCAGGCACTACGAAAAGCCGTCGGTAAAGAAGGCACGCGAAGCATCCGAAGCCGTCAGACGTTATCGTAAACTGGAGCGCAAACGCAAGGAGCGCGACGGAGAGTAATCCGCTTTCGATTACACAAAAATAAAAACCCCCGCGCGTTAGCCGGGGGTTTTTTAATTCCTTACGCGTCACCCCCGCGAAGGCGGGGGTCTGGTAGTGTGTCCACGCGTCTTGTGAGTCTATAAAGACGGCTGGACAGCCTACCGGATGCCCGCCTGCGCGGGCATGACATTTTTTTTATTTCAAATTGAGTATGCCTATTCCGGCTTCAGCGGAGACTGTTTTTTGTCCAGGATGCTGCGCCGGAAGACCATGCCTTCGTCGGCCTTGCCGCCGAGTTCGGTGAGCTTCTGGAAGAGCTTGCGCAGCGTTTCTTCCGGCAGGGTGTCGAAAGATTCCAGCGGCATGATTTTTTCCGCGCCGGTCTTGAGGTTTTCGACGATGACCATGCGGTCGCGGCTTTCAAAGTTAAAAATCTCCGTCAGCTTGCGCTCGAGCACGGGGGAAATCTCGACACGGGCGAGTTTCGACGTGCCGAACAGCGACCATTCAGGCGTTTCTTTGACAAGCTGTGCGAGGTTTGCTTTTTCAAGCCTGTCGATGAAATAGCTTTTTTGCCCCTCTCTAGCCCACTGCAGGGGGGATTTGCCGTGCACAGGAAGGTCTGCTCTGGCCCCATGCTCCAGCAAATAATCAAAGATCTCTGCCTTGCTATAGGCTACGGCCATGTAAAGAGGCGTCCGTTCATTCCTGTCCTTGCCGTTAATATCGGCCCCGTCCTTGAGATGTATTTTAATCTTGGCAAGGTCGCCGCTGGATATGGCATCTATAAGATTGTTTTCTAAATCCGACACGTCACTCCCCCTGCTTCGGCTTGAGCGGCGATTTTTTGAGGCGGACTTTCGCGTGCAGGACAAAGCATTCATCGGCCTTGCCGCCGAGTTGCGTGAATTGCCGGAAGGCGTTGCGCAGCGTCTCTTCGGGCAGGTCGTCGAAGCTTTCCGTGGGCATGGGCACGGGCGGCTCGGAGCCCGGTTTCAGCTTTTCGGTGTAGGTCAGCATCTTGCGGCTGTCAAAGTTGAAAATCTCGACCAGCTTGCGGTCAAGGACGAGGGAGGCCTCGATATGCACCAGCTTGGCGGAGCCGAGTAGGGACCATTCGACGATATCCCGCAGGCGCTGCGCGTTTTCAAGCAGTTCGACGATATCTTCATGATCGTTGTTGCGGGCTTTATCTAATGCCGTATCGCTGTTGTCATTGCTCAGGCTGATGTCCGCCCCGGCCTGCAGCAGGCATTTGACGATGCTCATGTGGCCTTCCTGCGCAGCGATATGCAGCGCGGTCCAGTTGCTGGAATTTCCGGCATCAACGTCCGCGCCCTGGGACAGCAGGTATTTGACGATTTCCAGGTTGCCATTCTGCGCGGCGATGTAAAGCGCGGTATCGCCATCATCATTGACGGCATTGACGCTGCTGATCTTGGGAAGGATTTTTTTGACCGTATCCAGGTCGTTGTCATCGCCGGCGGCGGCTATGAGATCGTCAATGGGCTCTTGTTCCCCGGTGTCGTCTTCCGCCTGTTCATGGTCATCCAGCAGCGTGACGATATCGTCATGGCCGTTGTTATCGGCCAGGTCGCGCGCCGTCTCGCCCTCATCGTTGGTGCTTTCGACGTCTGCGCCCTTGCTCAGCAGGCAGCTGACGACCTCTTCGCTGCCTTCTGCGGCTGCGATATGCAGGGCGGTGTTGCCGTCGTTATCGGTGGCGTTGATGCCGTCACGGATTTGGGACAGGAGCGCTTTAACCTGCGCCACATCATTATCCCTGGTGGCCGCCATCAGTTCGTTGACCAGTCTTTCCTGTGATTTTGACATCTGTAATCCTGCTGTCCCGGTAAATGATTCTGGACATTATAGAAAACAACATGGAATATGTCAATACAAGGATTTATAGGAAAAAACCGCCTATTTTCCGGCTGTTAGAGGGTGGCGGGAGGTTTTTTTTGATCGGATCTGTCGCCTGGATGAGGAAAGCGGCGGCCTGGGGGTCGATCTTCTCCAACTGCGGCAGGATGTTTTTCCGCACCTCGGCGTGATAGTCGTTCAGCCATTTCAGTTCATCATCGGTCAGCAATGAAGGCTCGATCAGGTTGCGGTCGATGGGGGCCATGGTCAGGGTCTTGAGGGCGAGCAGGGCCTTGCCGTCGGCGTCCTTCTTGCCGGTATCGATGACCGTCACTAGGTTCTCGATGCGGATGCCGTAGGCGCCTTCCTTGTAGAAACCCGGCTCGTTCGAAATAATCATGCCGGCTTGCAGCGGCACGGCGGTCGAGCGCGGCGAGATGCCGCAGGGGCCTTCGTGCACGGAAAGATAGCTGCCGACGCCGTGGCCGGTGCCGTGGGCATAGTCGAGGCCGACTTCCTTCAGGGCGGCGCGGGCTTTCACATCGAGCTTGTCGCCGGTGGTGCCTTCAGGAAAGACCGACATGGCGACCTGGATATGGCCCTTGAGGACGCGGGTGACATGCTCTTTCATTTCCGGCGTGACGCTGCCGACGCAGAGCGTGCGGGTGACGTCGGTGGTGCCGTCGAGATATTGCGCGCCGGAATCGACCAGGTAGATCGGGCCGGTGGTGAGCGGCTGATTGGTGCGCGGACTGGAGCGGTAATGCACGATCGCGCCGTTGCCGCCGGAGCCGGAGATGGTGTCGAAGCTGAGACCCCGGAAATTGTCGCCCTCCTTACGGATTTTTTCCAGCAGGTCGGAAGCCGAGAGCTCATCAAACTTCTTGGGGTCGGCGGCAACCGCGGCGAGGAAGCGGGTGAGCGCGACGCCATCGCGGATATGCGCGGCGATGGTGCCTTGAATCTCAACGCTGTTTTTCAGGGCCTTCATCAGTTGCAGCGGGCTGCTTTCCGCATGGAGGGCGCCGCCATTGGAGGTGATGATCTCCTGCGCCTGGACGGGCGCGGAGTTGGCATCGAGCCAGATTTTCCTGCCTTGTTTTGCCAAGGCTGCCAGATGGCCGGAAAATTCATTCAGGTCATGGAGCCGCACATCGGCGCCGACCCAGTCCTTGGTTTCCTGCGACACTTTGCGCGGGTCGATGAACCAGTCCACCGTGCCGTCCTTGTGGGCGATGGCATAGGACAATGCAAAAGGCGTGCAGGGCACGTCATTGCCGCGGACGTTGAGCAGCCAGCAGATTTCTTCCGGCAGGGTGATGGCCAGCGCATCGGCGCCTTTGGCTTGTAGGGCTTTCGCCAAGGCGGCGCGTTTGTCCTGCGAGGATCTTCCGGCGTATTGCAGGGGCTGCGGCACGGCAGGGGTCGCAGGCGCTGCCGGGCGTCCCGCCCAGGCGGCGTCCAGCGGGTTGCTGTCCACGAAGACCAGCGTGCCGCCCGCTTTTTCCACGGCGTCCTTGATGCGCTTGGCGTCATTGGGCGTGTGCAGCCAGGGATCGATGCCGAACTTCGCGCCCTTGGGAAGATTTTTCTCGATCCATTCGGTTGGCGTCATTGTCGGCGTCGGCTGCTGGTCGGCGGCGGTGCTGCAAATCTCGAAATTTTTGGCGTTCACTTCGTCACGGGCCTGCAGGGTGTAGCGGCCGTCAGTGAAGAATCCCGCCTTGTCCTTGAGGACGACGGCGAAACCGGCGGAGCCGGTGAAGCCAGCGGCCCAGGCCAGCCGGTCGTTGCAGGCCGGGACATATTCGCCCTGGAATTCGTCGGCGCGGGGGATAAAAAATCCATCGATGCCGCGCTTGGCCATTTCGGAGCGGAGGGCTGCAAGTTTGTCCGTCATGTCTTTGATCCTTCCAGATTGACCCACGTCACTTCATGCTTGTTATTATAGAGATGGAACACCGAAGAGCCAGGGATTTCCATGAATTTTTTGAGGGTTTCATGGTCTGTTTTGCCCTGGAATTTGATGGTGGAAAGCATGTTCCTGACAAGGCCGGATTTTTTCCAGTTTTCAACGAGGCGCAGGGCCTTTTCAGGATAGCAGATGATGTCCGAAAACAGCCAATCGACCCGGCCAACCTCCTCCGGTTTCAGCCCGAAGGCGCTTTGCTGCACGGATTTGATATTCGGCAGGGCGGCGATATGGGGGGCGAGGGGCGCTTTATCGACGCTGATGACGTTGGCGCCCAGCGTCTGCAGCACCCAGGTCCAGCCGCCGGGGCAGGAGCCTAAGTCGATGCAGGTCTCTCCCGCCTTGGGGAATTTTTGCAGGCGGGTCAGCGCCTCCCACAGTTTCAGGTAGGCGCGGCTGGGTGCTTCGGTCTTGTTTTCCTCGAAAATATACGCGCCATTCGGATAGGGGCTGGAGCAGGAAGGCGAAGCGAGCAGCAGGCCGTTTTCAATCAGCGTCCACGAGCCGAGCGGAGCGGTCGGCAAAGGGCTGGGAAATTTGATCGGTTTGGCCGAGACATGCGGCAGCTTCTCCGTAATCAGGTTGCTGCGGCGATGGAAGTCGAAAGCGTAATTCGCCCAGTTGCGCTGGATGTCCTTGAGTTTTTTCGCGCCGTCGCCGATGGACTCAATCTCGATGAAGCGCGGGTTGAGCCAGACATTATCCGCCCAGATCACCGGCTGCGGCGGCCCGGCGGCGATTACCAGCCGCTCATACACATCCTCAACGGCGTCGCCAAGCTCGTCGAGCAGCTCGTGCACGAAGCCCCCCGGGGCGAGATAGGCGGTGAATACGTTTTTCTCCATCCTCTATACATAATAGATAAA
>JAIOQI010000068.1 GCA_021413445.1 Alphaproteobacteria bacterium
GGTTGGTGATGCCGATGGCGATGATCTGGGAAGGCAGGACCCTTGTCTGCGTCAGGACCCCGCGGCAGACGAACTGCGTATCCTGCCAGATGTCCTCGGGGTCCTGCTCGACCCAGCCGTTATGCGGATAGTGCAGGGTCAGCTCCTGCTGCGCGGTGCCGTGGATATGGCCTTGCGTATCGAACAAGATGGCGCGGGTGCTGGTCGTGCCCTGGTCGATGGCAAGGATAAACTTCTGCATTACGGCGTGGTGTCCTTTTTTGTGAGTATTTTCTTCAACACCCTTTTAATGTTCTTCTCCGTCTCCCCGGAAACATGCAGCCCCAGTTTGGAGCGCCGCCACAGGAGGTCATCCATGGTCAGCGCCCATTCGGTGTTGACCAGATAGGCGATCTCCACTTCATAGACATTGTTGCCCAGATGCTCGCCCAGGTCGGCCAGCCGCTTGAAGCCGCGCAGGAAGCCACGCGCGCGGGAGCCGTAGGCCCGGGCGTAGCGATAGGCCAGTGCCTCGGGAATCCAGCTGTATTCGCGCCACAGCGTCTTGAGGAAGGTTTCAAAGTTGGCGGCGGAGCCTTCCGCGCCGGGCAGGGGCGCGGCTTCCGTCCAGGCGCCGCGGCCGCGGCCCAGCATTTCAACAACCCTGTCTCCCACATGTTCCGACAGCTTGCGGAAGGTGGTGATTTTTCCGCCGTAGATATTCAGGATGCGCGCGCCCTGATATTCTTCGGCATCCAGCGTATAATCGCGGGTGACGGCGGCGGCATTCTCCCCGCCGTCGTCCAGCAACGGCCGCACGCCGCTGTAGGTCCACTCCACGTCTTCCGGCTTGACCTGATGGCGGAAATACTGGTTGACGACGCCGCACAGGTACTCGACTTCTTCCATCCCGATCCGCACCTCATCGAGGTCGCCGGTGTATTCAAGGTCGGTGGTGCCGATCAGCGTGTATTTGTTCTCGTAGGGAATGGCGAAAACGACGCGTTTATCCTCGTTTTGCAGGATATAGGCCTGATCGCCCTGATAAATCCGCGGCACGATGATATGGCTGCCCTTGACCCAGCGCACCTTGTATTTTTCGGTGCCTTCACCAACCAGCCCCAGCACTTTGTTGACCCAGGGGCCCGCCGCATTGACGACGATTTGCGCGTGGACTTTGGCTTTGCCCTCGGTGATATGATCCTGCAAGGTCGCCACCCATCCCGCTTCCTTCGGATGCGGCTCCAGCGCGGCGCATTCGGTGCGGGTCAGCACCTGCGCCCCCTTCTCATAGGCATCGAGCGCATTGAGCACCACCAGCCGCGCATCATCGACCCAGCAATCAGCGTAGCTGAATCCGCGCTTGAAGGACGGCTTCAGCGGCTGGCCGAACTTTGTCCCCGCGAAAGAGAGTCCTTTGGAATCCGGCAGGGTCTTTTTCCCGCCCAGATGGTCGTAGATAAACAGCCCGATGCGGATCAGCCACCACGGGCGCAGCTTTTTATGGTGCGGCAGAACAAAAGTCAGGGGGCGGATGATGTGCGGCGCGGAACGCAGCAGGACTTCGCGCTCGATCAGCGCCTCGCGCACCAGCCGGAATTCCTTGTGCTCGAGATAACGCAGGCCGCCGTGAATAAGCTTGGTGCTGGCCGAGGAGGTGGCGCTGGCGAGATCGTCCTTTTCGCAGAGCATCACCGACAGGCCGCGCCCCGCCAGGTCGCGCGCAATGCCGGCGCCGTTCACGCCGCCGCCGATCACCAGAACATCCACTGTTTTCATCTTGGTCAAAAGACGCCGCCCTTGAATTGGAATTCATGGCGATTATGCAATAATTCAACCACTGCTGAAACAGTTAAAACGCCGCAGTGGACATAATATTAAAGGAGGCTATCCTCTTTTGAACTTTTTTATCATGCGCTTGATGAGCTTTTGATCGTCCTTGGCCGCCTTTTGCGCCGCCAGTTGCTTTTTGTAAGCCTGCTGATCGGTAGGACCGAGCGTTTTGTCGAGAAAAACCCGGACATCAGCAACGTCCTGGCGAGATTGAGTGACTGTCATGCCGGCGCCGTGCCCGCCGTCGGTATTGACCTTGAGCACAGTGACGGAGCCCGGGTCTTCCTTGCTTTGCAGGGTGGCGGCCATTTTAAAGCTATGCCACGGCAGGACGCGGTCGTCATTGGCGTCGGTCTTAATCAGGATGGGCGGGTGCTTGAAGCCCTTCTTGACATTATGCAGCGGCGAATATTTTGCCGCGACGTTGAAGTCTTCCTTGATATCCGGATCGCCGTAATCGCATTTCCAGCCGTAGCCGTAGTAGGAGCCGATGTGAAAACGGAACATATCGGCCACCGGCACCTCGGAGATGACGGCGCCGAAAAGATCCGGGCGTTGCAGGGCCGTCGCCAGCGTCAGCAGCCCGCCGTTGGAGCCGCCCTGAATGGCAAGGCGCTTGTTGGAGGTGTAGCCGTTTTCGATCAGGTGTTCGGCGCAGGCGATGAAGTCGTCAAAGACGTTCTGCTTGTTTTCCTTGCGGCCCGCATCATACCACGCCTGCCCGTATTCTCCGCCGCCGCGCAGGTTCGCCTGAACGTAAATGCCGCCGGCGCGCACCCACTGCGCTATATCGCTGCCAAGCCCGGGCTCGAGCGAAACGTTAAACCCGCCATAGCCGTAGAGCAGCGTTGCCGCCGTGCCATCCAGCTTCGTGTCGGGGTGGCGGATGACGGTCATCGGCACCTTGGTGCCGTCTTTGGATGTGGCATGCACACGCTCGACAATGCAATCTTTCAGGTCGATCGGCACGGCGGACTTTTTGTACAGCGCCAGCGTATTGGCTTCGGCGTCATACTGATAGATATTGCCGCTCTCCTGAAAATTGCTGTAGGTGAGCAGGCAGGTCTTGTCTTCCATGCGCCAGTTGCCCATTGAAAACGTGCTCAGCGGCGGGAGCGGGACATCGTGAATAAATTTTCCCGCGAGGTCGAACACTTTTAAAACTTCGCCGGTATCGTGGCTGTAAGTGGCGAAAATCCTGTTTTGCCAGATAAAAGCGCCAGCCAGCTGGTCATCTTTATTCTCCGGTAAAATCGTCTGCCACTTTTCCGGGGCGGGGTCATTGACATCGAAACAGACCAGCTTTTCGTTCGGCGCGCCGAGACTGGTCGTGGCATAGATTTTACCGCCGATTTCGTGGATAGGCGACAAGGTGCCCTCTTTGTGCGGGAAAATCTCGCGGAACGCCTCTCCGCTGCCGGCCGGGCGCGCCAGCAGGGCATTTTTATTGGGTTCGGTGTTGCTGACAAAAATCCATTCATAAGCGCCAAGTTCATCCTTGGAGTCTTTCGACAGACGGAAATATCCGGCGCCGGTTTCCGTCGCATTCGGCGTATAGATAATTTTATCATCTTCAACCGGAGTACCCATTTTGTGGTAACGCACCTCGCTGGACTTGGTGGCGGCATCGTTATGATTGTAATGAAAACCTTGTCCGTCGCGATCCCAGTTCACAGAGGAGCGGAAGTTGGTATAGACAAGGTCAATGTCCTTGCCGGTTTCGACATCCATGAACCTGAGCGTGGTTTGATCGCTGCCGGACACGCTGAGCGCATAGGCCAGCATCTTGCCGTCATCGGTCATACTTGTGCCGGCGACATCCGTTTTGCCGCTGGGATCGATCTGCATCGGGTCAAGCAGCAGACGGGCGGGCGCGCCATAGTCGGGCACATCCTTTATATAGAGCGACCAACGCTCGGCGTCTTTTTCCTTGCGCCAGACGATATACTTATCGCCGTAGCGGCCCGGCATTTTCTCGCGCATGCCCTGCGGAACGGCCTTCTCCAGAAAGGCGATGGTTTCAGCCGCGACATTGCCGCCCGGGCCGACGAAATCGTCGAATTTTTTATTTTGCCGCGCCAGCCAGGCCGCCGTCTCCGGCGCCTCCAGCTTTTCCAGTGGGCGGAAGGGATCGGACACTTTGTAGCCATGCAGGTCTTCAACGGTGTTGTCCGCCGGCGGCTGCAGGGCGCAGGCCTTTTGTTTTTCAGTCGGCGTAAACTGGAAGGGATGATTGTCGTTGGCGCCGATTTTGTGGCAGACGCGGGTAAAAGACTTTCGCAGGGATTCGATAAATTTCATCTCGCATGGCTTTCATGATGATCGTTGGCTGTAGGTTACAATTACATATTAAAGACGGTTATGTCAATGGACATTGTGCCGTCAATATGCCTAGATATTTCAATATATTAACATGACCTACGCCGGGGCCAGCTTCTGCGCCCTGGTGGCCACGATGCGCAGCTTGGTTTCCAGTTGCAGCAGGGAATAAGGCTTCAGGATATAGCCCGATACGCCCGCCCCTTTCGCTTCCAGAACGGAGGCGAAATCGCCCCGTCCCGTCACCATCATGAAGGGGAAAGCGGCGTCGGCGCTGCGCAGCTGGCGCAGCAGCGCCAGGCCGTTCATTTTCGGCATGTTCCAGTCGCAGAGGATGATGTCGATGAAGTCGAAGGCGCTGTCGATGAAGCGCATCCCCTCGCGCGCGCCGGAAACCTCGAACACCTGGGTAATGCCGATCTCCATCAGCATATTTTTCAACATGAGACGGGCCTCGTATGTGTCGTCGATAATCAGGACTTTCAGCCCGTCCAGTCTGTCTCCGGGCATCCCCATGCCGTCATTACTCCCCCAAACGCTCGCGCTTGCGCTGCAGGGCGCGCTCCAGAATTTCCCGGATTTTGCCTTCCTGCAGCGGTTTGCCGATGAGGGGCGAATCTTCCGGCACGCGGAGATCCTTGCGCCCGTCCATGAAGGGATAGCCGCTCATGTAAATCACGTTTGAATCCGGCCTGATGGAAGTGAACATCGCGCCGAGCCTGACCCCATCCATATCCGGCATCACCACGTCGGTCAGCAGGAAGTCGATATCCCCCTCATATTCGTCCTGCACCACCAGCGCCTGGTCGCCGTTCCCGGCGGAGAGGACCTTCATCTGCATGCCGCTGAACATATCGCTCAGCAGCCCGCGCAATTCCGGCTCGTCTTCCGCGATCAGGATGGTTTTTCCCGCCAGGCCGTCCGGCAGGGGATCGTCTTCTTCGGCAAGGCCTTCCGCAGCGGGGGCGGACGTCAGGGGCAGATAAATGTCGAAACGGGTTCCCTCGCCCACCACCGACGACACCTCGATAACCCCCTTCAGCTGATCGACGATGCCATAGACAACCGAAAGCCCGAGACCGGTGCCTTTGCCGACGTCCTTGGTGGTGAAAAACGGGTCGAAAATGCGCGGCAGGATGTCGGGGGGAATGCCGCCGCCGCTGTCTATGACATGAAGACAGGCAAATTCGGTCCCGGCATACTTCTCCCGGAGGATCCGCGGTACATTCTGCTTCTGGCAGAACATGCAGACGATGGACAGTTCCCCGCCGCCGGGCATGGCATCGCGGGCATTCAGCGCCAGGTTCAGGGTAACCTGCGTGAGCAGGTCCGGCGAGGCATTGAGCCATACCGGCTCCTCCGGCAAGGTCATCAGCAGCCTGACCGTTCCACCCAGCAGCGGGCACAGCAGCACGCGAATCTGCCGCAACGCCTCGGCCAGGTCGGTTTTTTCATCCACAGAAACCTTTTGCCGCCCGAAAGAAAGGAGCTGCCGCGTCAGTCCCGCCCCCCGCTGCGTCGAGAGCAATATTTTGTGCAGCTGCTCGGGCGTCAGCGTCCCGTCCTTCAACTGCTTCGTGGCGATATGCGTGTAGCCTTCGATAATGGAAAGGATGTTGTTGAAGTCATGCGCGATCCCTCCCGCAAACTGTCCCAGTGCTTCCAGCTTTTGCCGTTGCGCCAAGCGAGTGGCTTCTGAATTGTTAGACATGTTCGCCCCCTTAATACAAGCAATAATTGCCTGTCTTTATAATAATCAACCTTAGGTTGTTTAAAAACAATTAAAAAATGGCGGCGCGGATAAAAAACTACGCGCCCGTTCGGGCGGTATTCAGGGGAAAAACGGAAAAGGCGCGGAAACCCTGGACGAAAGGCCGTTCAGGCAACATACGGTTTTATGCGGCCTTGCTGACGGCCGGCGCATTAAAACGCTGTTCGGCGATACGGTCGGCGGCGGTGCTCGTCGCAATGCCTTCCTGTTCGGCCAGGCGGAAGATCGATTCCGAGGTCTCGTCGATCTTCTGCACATGCGCCACGACTTCGGCGCGGTCATAGGCTTTGCCGGTCATGCGCGACCTGTGTTCGTAATAGACATTAATCAGCCCGCCGGCGTTAATCAGGTAATCCGGCGCATAAAGGATTTTCTGGTCGCGCAGCATCTCGCCGTGCCGCGCTTCGGCCAGCTGGTTATTGGCGGCGCCGGCGACGACCTTTGCCTTCAGCATCTTGATCGTCGCATCGTTCAGGACGGCGCCGAGGGCGCAGGGCGCGAACACATCGACGTTCTGGCTGTAAATATCGTCCGAATCCACCGCTGTCGCGCCGAATTCCTTGACGGCGTGATCGATACGGTCCGCATGCAAATCAGTGACGAAGAGCTGCGCCCCGTCTTTGGCGAGCAGCTTGCAAAGGTTATACCCGACATTGCCGAGGCCCTGCACGGCGATCCTGGCGCCCTTCACATCGCTTCTATGGAGACGATGGCGGACCGCCGCTTTCAACCCGGTATAGACGCCCAGCGCCGTGGTCGGGGACGGGTCGCCGCTGCCTTCGCCGTCGCGGGAAAAGCCGACCACATGCTTGGTCTGGCTGTGGATGAAGTTCATGTCCTCGACCGTCGTGCCGACATCCTCGGCCACGATGTAACGGCCGTTGAATGTTTCAACCGCCTTGCCCATGCTGCGCATCAGCTCCGGCGTCTTGATTTTTTTGGCATCGCCGATAATAACGGATTTCCCGCCGCCGAGCGGCAGGCCGGTGATGGCTGCCTTATAGGTCATGCCCTGGGACAGGCGGAGCACGTCGCGCAATGCCTGCTCGTCGCTTTCATAGGCCCACATCCGGCAGCCGCCCAGGGCGGGGCCCAGATTGGTGTTGTGAACGGCGATGATCGCCTTCAGCCCCGTCTCGTCGCAGTTGAAGAAAGAAATCTGCTCATGATGGTTAAATTCATGATGATTGAATATGGACATGCCTATTCCTCTTTTTGCTATTCCTGGCACAACTTAACCTACCTTGTAGAAATCGGTTCGCTTTCTCCTGATCTTTTGCAGATTATCGCAAACTTTGCAATTGACCTCTGTCCTTCCGGACGGACAAAAACCGATATTTGATTGAAAATTACCCCATGACCCGCCTTTCTTGAAAGGAACAACAAGGATATGGCATTTTGCAGCGCACAATAAAAATGGTTATTCCGTGCGGCATTGCCGGGCCAGGTGGTTGACCATTTGCCCCTTCTTCAATTGTTGCGGGGAAAAACGATCCGGCCCGCCGGCATGCACCGGGCGGTCCGCGAACCGGCCCATGCTGAGGAGGCGGTCATACATGACCAGCGCGCCGGCCACGCCGACATTGATGCAGAATTTCATCGGGATCTTGATGCTGTAGTCGCAGCGCGCCAGCATGGCGGGGGAAACATTGCCCAGCTCCGGCCCCAGCACATAGACAGCGCTTTTCGGATGGCGGAAGCTGGGCAGCTCCACGGCATCTTCCAGAAGCTCGACCGCGACCAATGACGTCTGGTGCGGCAGCAGCAGGTCTTCCGGCTTTTCAAAGTTATAAAACGGGATATTGTCGAAGGCGCCGGAAGTGTCCGACGCCTGCATGGCCCGGACATCCACCTCAGGGCAGCCGGTGAAAAAGAAGCTCGCGCCGAAAGCATGCGCCGAGCGCAGCAGGTTGCCGACATTCATCGGTTTCGAGATGCCCTCCACGCCGATGCCGAAATAACCGCGCGTCATGACTTCAGTTCCTTCAAATTCTCGTAGAGTTTCAGCGCTTCCGGGTTGGCCAGCGCTTCAATGTTTTTGACCGGGCGGCCATGAATGACCTCGCGCACCGCCAGCTCGGTGATCTTGCCGCTTTTGGTGCGCGGAATATCGGCGACCGCAATCACCTTGGCCGGGACATGGCGCGGCGAAGCGCCGTCACGGATGGTCTTTTTTATTTTATTGACCAGCGTCTCGTCCAGCGGCGTTCCCGGCTTCATCACCACGAACAACACCACCCGCACGTCGCCTTCCCAGTCCTGGCCGACGGCGATGCTTTCCTTGATCCCCGGCAGCTGCTCGACCAGCCGGTAAATCTCCGCCGTGCCGATGCGGACGCCGCCGGGGTTGAGCGTGGCGTCGGAGCGCCCGTGAATAACCAGCCCTTTGTGCTGCGTCCACTCGCACCAGTCGCCGTGGCACCAAATGCCGGGAAATTTCTCGAAATAAGCCTTGCTGTATTTCTCGCCTGCGGGATCGTTCCAAAAGCCGACCGGCATGCAGGGAAACGGCGTTTTGCAGACCAGCTCGCCCTTATCCGCCGACAGCGGCTTGCCGCTTTCGTCAAACACATCGACATCCATGCCAAGGCCGGGCCCTTGAATCTCCCCGCGATACACCGGTGACAGCGGATTGCCCAGCACAAAGCAGGAGACGATGTCCGTGCCGCCGGAAATGGAGGCCAGATGCACCCCGGGCAGAATCTTCTCGTAGATATAGTCAAACCCCTCCGGCGCCAGCGGCGAACCGGTCGAGGCCATCATGCGTATCTTGTCCAGGGCCAGCTTGCCTTTGGTGACCACGCCGTTTGTGCGCAACGCGTCGATATATTTCGCCGAGGTGCCGAAGAAGGTGCAGCCCTGTTGCTGGGCGAAATTGAACAGCACATAGCCGTCAGGGTAAAACGGCGAGCCGTCGTACAGCAGCAGCGTCGCCTCGCTGGCCAGCGCGCTGACCAGCCAGTTCCACATCATCCAGCCGCAGGTGGTGAAATAAAACACCCGGTCGCCGCGCCGGATGTCGCAGTGCAGCTTATGCTCCTTCAGGTGCTGGAGCAAAGTCCCGCCCGCGCCGTGCACGATGCACTTCGGAATCCCCGTGGTGCCGGAAGAAAACATGATATACAGCGGCTGATTGAAGGGAAATCTCTCGAATTTTATTTCCCGGGGCTGGAAGGCGTTTTTGAAAGAGTCAAATGTTTCCGCCTGCATGTCGCCGATGTCTGATTTCAGGTACTGCACCATCACGGTCTTCTTCAGCGACGGCATCTTGGCCATCACTTCCTTAACCTTGTCGCGGCAATCGATTTCCTTGCCGTTGTAGTAATAGCCGTCCACGGCGAACAGCACCTTCGGCTCGATCTGGCCGAAGCGGTCCAGCACGCCCTGCACCCCGAAATCCGGCGAGGCCGACGACCAGATCGCGCCGAGGCTGGCCGCCGCCAGCATCGCCGCGGCCGTTTCCGGCAGATTGGGCAGATACCCGGCCACGCGGTCGCCCGCGCCGACGCCCAGCGCCTGCAGCGCCTGGCGCAGCTGGCTCATCTGGTCGTAGAGCTCTTTATACGTGACGCTGCGCTCGATGCGGTCTTCGCCCCTGAACACCATCGCCACCCCGTCATCGCGGCGGCGCAGCAGGTTCTCGGCAAAATTGATTTTGCTGTCGGGGAAAAAGCGGCCGTCCTGCATATGCGCGCCCGGCTGATAGACGGTTTTGCCCCGCTCGCCGATCACGCCGCAAAAATCCCAGACCTTGGCCCAGAAGGCTTCCTTGTTCTCCACCGACCAGCGCCACAGGCTATCGTAATCGGGGATCTTTTGACCGGCTTGCTGTTCCACTTCAGCTAAAAAGCGGTACATTAGGGAGTTCAATACCTGATCGCGGGCAGGCTTCAATTTTAATGAAGTGTCGATTGTCATGGCCCGCATCATAATGCGAAGCACGGCGGGTGACTATCCAGATAGGGAAATAAGCGCTAAATTGTAATTTAATTACCTCTTTTTGACGCTCAGGGGGCATAAGTTCCAAAAAACTTCGCTTTTTTTTATCTTTTGTACGTTTTCCGCTTGCGGAAAACCGCCGCGTTTTCTATAAGTTGATTCACACACCTTCTATTGTCACTCTTTGTCCGGAGCGTCTGTCAAAAGATTCTCCGGACTTTTTTATTCCGTCCTCCGGTGATATTAAAGTCCCCATGAACTTATCTCTGGGCCTTTTCATCCTTCTCAGCGTCCTCTTCACCTCCCTCCTCTCCGGCATCCTGGGGATGGCCGGCGGCATGGTGCTGATGGGGGTCCTGACCTGGATACTGCCGGTGCCGCAGGCCATGCTGCTACACGCCACCTCGCAGTTTTTCGCCAACGGCAGCCGCGCCTTCATTCACCGCAAGCATATCCACACCAAAAGCACCAGATATTACCTGATGGGCCTGGCGCTCAGTTTCGCCGCTTTCTGCCTGATAACATTTGTCCCTGATAAAATCGTTGTCTTCACCCTGCTCGGCAGCGGGCCCTTCCTGCCCCTGCTGTTCCGCGGAAAAATCAAATTCGACTTCACCAAGCCGGCGCAGGCTTTTTTCTGCGGCGTCATCGTGACGTGCTTCCAGTTGACGGCTGGCGTGTCCGGTCCGCTGCTGGACATGTTCTTCCAGAAGATCGACATGACCCGGCATCAGGTCGTGGCCACCAAGGCCTTCACGCAGGCCATCTCCCATGTAGTCAAATTCGTCTATTTCGGCGCCATTATCCCTGCGGCCATGGGCGCGACGGAATGGCTGCCCTTCTGGATCTACCTGGTCATCATCCCGACCGCCGTCATCGGCAGCGACCTCGCCAAGCACATCCTGAACCGGATCACCGACAAGCAATTCTACAAGGCGACCCAATGGCTGCTGTGGTTCATCGGCGTCGTCTATCTTGTGAAGGCGGCGTTTTTATTGAAGGGCGGTTCCTGAGCTCACCACGATAAAAATGATATAGGCCAGGTGCGTCAGGTTATGCGCTTCCTGGTCGATGCCGAACAGGCGCCAGTAGGCGTTGTCGTTATACGTCCAGCCCATCTTGTTGTTGAGCTCCGCCTTGGCCTTGTCGATCCAGAAATGAACCACGAAATCGACAATCGCCAGCCACCAGAACTGGGGCGCGAAAATGATGAGCACAACGAAAGCGCAGGCGGCATGAACGCCGACGTGGATGCACAACGCCTTGAAGCCGCCCTTGTTGAAGGGCTTGCTTTTGTCGCGCGCCGACCATGAGGAGAGCAGAAAATCGCCCGTCACCTGCTTGGCGCGGAAGGCCAGATAAAGATAGAGTATGTCGATAAGTGTCATGCCGTGACCACCCCCAATGACGCCTGCCCCATGTTACCTTGCGAAATGAGGCCTGCCCAGAGCTGAAATACTCTGATCGAAACATGAAAAATTAATCAATAAAAACAAGTCATTAGACCGTTACCTTCGTTTTTTCATAAAGGTTTAATCTTTTGCCTTTAGAATGAAGGGGAGACATACAGATGAGGGGAAAATGCCAAAAGACATTACGACCGACATGCGAATTGGGGTGATCCCCGGGGAATCCGTTGCCCTTCCCAGCCATGATTTCATTGCCAATGCCCAGATGACGCGCGAAGGCGCGGACCTCCGCCTGACTTTACCCGACGGACACAGCGTCGTCGTCACAGGGTACTTTGAGCAAAACACGCCGCCCGATCTTGTCGCGGCGGACGGCGCGCGTCTGTCGCCGCATCTGGTCGACTCCTTCCTGCTGCCGACCCACCCGGGAGAGTATGCCGCCGCCGGCGGCAGCGCCAACGACGCCAGCCCCAGCGGGAAAGTGACCGCTGTCGCCGGCGAAGCCCATATCATCCGCGCTGACGGCACCCATATTCCCGCCGCAGTCGGCACGCAGGTGTTTCAGGGCGACGTCATCGAAACCGCAAAGACCGGCGCGGTGAACATCATTTTCGCGGATAACACCGCCTTCGCCGTCAGCGAAAGCGCGCGCATGTCCGTCGATAAGTTCATCTACGATGCCGAGCAGCACAGCGGAACTTCCTTCTTCGCCATGCTGCAGGGCGCTTTCGTCTATACCAGCGGCCTGATCGGCAAGTCGGACCCCGGAAACGTCAATATCGAAACGCCGGTCGGCACCATCGGGATCCGCGGGACGGCCGACGTCGGCGAGATTACACCAGACGGTCATGGCATGGTCAGCGGCTGGGATGGCAGCAGTTACGTCCACACCCATAGCGGCATCGACGTGTCGATGATCCGCAGGTTTGAAGGTTTCTCCTTTGAGCCTGGCAGAGCCCCTGTGCATTTGGAGACAGATCCAAGGCAATTCATTGCTGCGCATAAGACCCTGTTTGATGTGGTGGACCAGCTGTGGCTGGAGCCGTTAATCAATATTTACCAACAGCAGCACCATGACGTTCCGCACCAGCTGCATTTGCAGGTACCGCATGCAAACGAGCATGGCATGCTCATGGACCAGGGCGACGATACGCAGACCGCGGCATGGGGGTTCCGAAACCCGGAGCAGCTCATCGACGGCATATACAACCTGTTTCCGGGAGGCGCGGTTCAGGCGCTCACTCCGCTGGCCATTCCGGCAGGTGCGGGCGTGCCGCCGGTGCCATTGGTGGGGACTAATACCAATGACATCTTCTATATCAACAACAGCAACACCGAGCCGGGCGTGCTGACGGAATTTGTCGTAGGGGATTACGTGCAGGTCGATCTCGGCAACGGGTATGATAGACTGTGGGTGAAGGATATTCTGGGAGAGCATATCGATTTTGACCAGACCATCGCCCACTCATGGACGTTCTCCAACGTGGAAGAACTTATTCTCGGAACGACGGCACGGGTGGACTTTGCCAACCATTTCCTGGGTAATCTTCGCGGTGTTTTCGACATGACCGACGCCGACCACATACTAAAGGTTGAAGCTCATGCAAACGACGGGCTCACCAGCTTCGCCGATATAGAATACAGCCCGGGGGTCACCGGCGAATTCTCCGCAAAAGTCGTGACTGCGGAAACCACGACATACACGGGTACCGCCCTTACGGGAGAAATCGTGACGCTGGTCATCAGCAATGCCGGCATGACTATAGCCGACATATAAAACCCGCTACTTATCCTTCGCCACCCACACGCCGCGCCAGTTGGCGCCGGGCGAGAAGGAACCCGACTTGATGTCGGCGATGCGCTGGCGGTAAACATCGTACAAGGACACCAGGTCCGGCCATAAATTCTGGCACTTCTCGATCAGGACGCTCGTCTCGTCCCATTTTTTCCCGCGATAGGCGGCCAGCATCTCCTCGTGCTGCGTATTGTACTCCAGAAACGCCGGAGACCCGGCAACCGCGGCGTCGCCGAGCAGCGCAAAAACCCGCTCCGGCTCGCTGCGCCCCTTGACCGCCAGCAGGTCGATCTCGATCGCCGCAAACTCCGGCGCCTGCTGCCGCGTCGTCGATGATATGAGGACCCCGACGCCGTAGCTCTTGGTCTGGCTTTCCAGCCGGGAGGCCAGATTGACCGTATCCCCCAGCGCCGAATAGGCGAAACGCTGCTCCGACCCCATGTTGCCGACCGAGCATCTGCCGGTATTGATGCCGATTCCCGCCTTCAGCTCCATGAACGGCCTTTTATTCTGCTCCGCCCGGGCGCGCAGCGCCTCGTTCACCGGCTTCAGCGCCTGCTTCATCAGCAGCGCGGTCTTGCAGGAGCTGCGGGCATGGTTTGGATCATCCAGCGGCGCGTTCCAGAACGCCATCATAGCGTCGCCCATATACTTGTCGATCGTACCACGGTTGTCCATCACGCAGGAAGTCATCGGCGTCAGGAAATCGTTAATCATCTTGATGAGGTCCGCCGGATCCATCGTTTCGGCGATGGTCGTGAAATTGCGGATGTCGGTGAACATCACCGACAACTCGCGCACCTCGCCGCCCAGCTTCAGCTTCTCGGGATTGCTGGCCAGCTCTTCCATGAAAACCGGGGAAATATAGTGGCTGAACGCTATCTTGACGGCGCGGCGCTCCATCTCCGTGCGCAGGTTGGTGAGGATGGCCGACAGGAGGAAGATCACGACAACCGACAGCGACGGATATACAGGATCAAGCAGATACCCGAATTTCTGATAGGCATACAGCGACCCGAGGCAGCCGGCGGCAATCAGCGTTCCCACCAGCAGGGACAGCAGCCCCAGGCCGATAAAAGGCGTCAGAAAAATAATGAGCAGGCCGACCGCTGCCGCCGCGCAAAGCTCCGCCCCGTTGAAGAAATCAGGCCGGTTCAGGTATTTTCCGCTAAGGATCTGCTCGATGATCTCCGCATGAACCTCCACGCCGGGAAACACGGCATTCAGCGGCGAAGCCCGCAAATCCTTCAGCCCAACCGCCGAGGTGCCGATAAAAACGATTTTGTTCTTCACCATGTCCAGGGAGAGGTCGCCGGACAAAACTTTCCAGGCGGGGATAAATAAATCGGGCCGGTGTCCCGCATAATAGACATAGAAGTTGCCGTTTTTATCCGTCGGGATCGTGTAATCCCCCAGGGAGATGCTCTGGATTCCGTATCCCTGCCGGACGCGCTCGCCAAAGCTCTTGACGATATAGGAAGTTTTTCCCAACGCGACCCTTAACGCTTCCAGAGGCAGGGCGGGGTACAGCTTGACCGTCCCGTCCGGAGGCGCATGGCCGATCAGCAGCGGCACCTGGCGAATGACGCTGTCCTGCTCCGGCAGCGCCGTGAAGCTTCCGCTGCCCGCCGCCGCCTCCCCGATCACATCCAGGGACGCCGCAAAGTAAGGGAACTTGGTGACAAATTTAAGCGGCGCCGGATACATCCCTTCATTCAAAAACTTGGCCTTGAACACCGGCTTGCCCCGTGTCGGCTGGTCGGCAACGGAAAAACCGGTGATCACATTGCCCAATACCGCGATTTTATTCGCGAAAACCTGGTCGTTGTCCGGCAGCGACTTGAGTTTTTCCACGACGGGCAGCATATCCACCGTTGGCGGCAGCGCATCTGCGATCAGCGCCGGCGACGTCCGGTCCGGCTCGGCGAAAACCATGTCAAAGGCGATGACCTTGGCGCCCAGCTTATACAGGTTGTCGGAGATTTGCGCGACCAGCGGGCGCGGCCAGGGCCATTGGCCGTAATCGCGCAGCGAGACCTCGTCAATATCCACGATCATGACGCCCTCGCCCGGCGGGCGCGGCATAAGCCTGTTATAGGCATCAAAAGTCAGCTGGCGCCAGCGATGGATAAACGACGGGTCCTGCATCCGCAGCACCACCAGCTGCGCCAGCAGCAGCAGCAGCAGGATAATCTGGACCCAGCGGTTGGAGAGGAAGCGGATCATCTATTTCTCCGTAAAGGCGCGGTCTTTGGTGCGCAGCACCGGCTTGAGCAGGTACGTCAGGATGGTCCGCTTGCCGGTGATGACCTCCGTCTCGGCCACCATGCCGGAAAAAATCCGCAGCGGCTTGTCTTCCGTGCCGAGATAGTTCTTGTCCGTCCTGACGTCGATCTCGAAGAAGGCGTTGCCCTTGGCGTCTTCGACGGTATTCGCGCCGATCCGCTCCAGCTTGCCGTGGAAGGCGCCGTAAATCTGCGGGTCATAGGCGGTAATCTTGACTTTCACATCCTGCCCGATTTTCAGAAAGGCCACGTCCGCCGGGGCGACTTTGGCGCGGATCATCAGGTCGTCCGCGGCCGGCACGATCTCCACCAGTTTCTGGGCAGGCTGGATGACGCCGCCGATGGTGCGCACGTACAGCTTCTGCACCACCCCTTCCATGGGCGATTTGAGTTCCGCCCGACTTACTTTGTCCGTCACCGACGTCAGGCTTCCTTTGATCCCCGCAATCTTGGACTCGACGTCGTTCAGTTCGCCCAGCGCCTGCGACTTGAAGGCGCCCCGCCTCTCCTCTTCCTTCTGCTTGGCCGCGCTCAGGCGCGCCTCCAGCGACTGCCGCGACTGGTAGGCGCCGTCAAGGCTGCCGGCGGTCTCGTTCAGTTCGCGCTCCCGCTTCAGCTTCTCTATTTCCGGCATGGCCTTTTTTTCCACCAGCTTGCGGGCGATGTCCAGTTCGTGCTCCAGGAACCCCTTGCTTTTGGAAAGCCTGGCGATGCTGGCCTTCACTTCCGACAGGTTGGCGGCGGCCTCGCGCACTTCGTCGTTGATGATGCTCAGGGCCGTGCCCAGCTCGCTCTGCCGCGAGCGGTACAGCTTTTCCTCATTCGCCGCGACATCCGGATATTTTTTGACGATCTCGGGATCCATGACGAACGGCTGGCCGGAGGCCTCCGCCTGCAGCCGCGCCCGTTTCGCCTGCAGCCCCATCATCTGCGCCTCGATGCCGCGCCCCTCGGCGGCAAACTGGACATCAGCGATCCTGAGCAGCACTTGGTCCTTCTTGACCAGGGCGCCTTCCGTTACCAGGATTTCCGAGAGGATGCCGCCTTCCAGGCTCTGGATCACCTGCACGTCGCTGGAGGGCATCACCTGCCCCACGCCGCGCACGCGCTCGTCCACCTGCGAAAAAGCCGCCCACAGCAGCATCCAGAAAAACAGCCCGGCGATGGTCCATAAAAAAACCTGCGAGGAAAAAGACGGTTTCAGGCTGTTCGCCGTTTCCAGTTCCGAGATGAATTCAAGGTCTTCTTCCTGCATGGCTCTAACCCCGGGGAACAATGATTTTGCCGGACGCCAGCGCCTGCAGCACGGTCTCTTTCGGCCCGTCCATCACGATGCGCCCGCCGTCCATGACGATCAGGCGGTTGACGAGCTTCAGCAGCGCCGGCTTGTGCGTCACCAGAATGAATGTTTTGTCCCTGATGTGGTTTTCAAGATTGCGGATGATAAGGTCTTCCGTGCCGGTGTCCATGGCATTGGTCGGCTCGTCGAGGATCAGCACCGGCGTGTCCATGATGAGGGTCCGCGCCAGCGCCACCGACTGCCGCTGCCCGCCGGAAAGCCCCTCGCCGCGCTCGCCCACCGGCGCGTCGTAGCCCATCGGGTGCTTGCGGACGAAATCATGCACCCCGGTGATCTCGGCAATTTTCAGCACTTCGTCGTCGGCGGCGCGGGGGCGGCCCATGACGATATTGTCCCGGATGGTGCCGCTCATCAGCGCCGTATCCTGCCCCATGTAGGCGACATTCCGCCGCAAATCCGCCGGGTCGATCTGGCGCATGTCGGTGTCGTCGATCAGCAGCGTGCCCTGCGCCGGCTCGAAAAAGCTGACCATCAGCTTAATCAGGGTGCTCTTGCCGGAGCCGATGCGCCCGACAACCGCCACTTTTTCGCCGGCGCCGATATTCAGGCTGATCCCCTGCAAGACCGGATACTGCGTCTTGGGATAGGCGAACGACACATCCCGGAACTGGAAATGGCCCTTCAGCGCGGAGCGGTGCAGGAACTTCTTGTCCCGCGGCCGCTCCACCGGCTGGCCCATCACGGCATCCAGGTTCCGGTAGGCCGAGCGCGCCTGGTAATAGCGGTTGACCAGCCCCGCCACCTGCCCGATCGGCATCAGGGCCCGCGCGCTTAAGATCACACAGGCCATCAGGGAGCCGACGGTCAGCGTCTTTTCCTCCACCATATACATCCCGACCAGCATGATAACCACGCCCGACAGCATCTGGATAAAAATGGAAAAGTGCACGCTGAGGCCGGAATAAAAGCGCGACTGCTGCCCGGCTTCGGCCGATTTCGCCACATAATGCGCGTAGTTGGCGCGGATCTGCCCCTCGCCGCCGACGCCCTTGATCGTCTCGAGGTTGCCGATCGTCTCCACCAGCAAGCCGTGCTTCTGTTCGCCGGTTTTCATCGCCTGATGGACTTTTCTCCGCACCGGCAGCTGCATCAGGTAGCCGACGCCCATCACCAGCGCATAAAAAGCCAGCAGCAGCAGGGCCAGCCCCGGCCCCGCGATCATCCAGATCACCGCGATGAACAGCAGCGAGAAGGGAAAATCCACCAGCCCCGTCATCGTCGCGGAGTTGAAAAATTCGCGCAGCGCGTCGAATTCCTTCAGGTTGTTCGCAAAGGCGCCGGTGGAGCCGGAGCGCGCGCTCAGGCGCATGTCCAGCACCTGGTTGAAAAGCTTTTGCCCGAGAAGAACGTCGGAGCGCCGCCCGGCGGTGTCGATAAAATAGGCCCGCAGCGTGCGGATGATGAAATCGAAAATATAGATCGAGCCCACGCCGATCGCCAGCACCCACCCCGTCTCGACCGCGTTGTTCGGCAGCACGCGGTCGTAAAAATTCATGGTGAAAATCGGGCTGGCCAGGGCGAACAGGTTAATCAGGAATGCCGCCAGCATCACGCGCAGGTAAATCCCGGCATTGTCGATGATGCTGCCCCAGAACCAGTGATTGCGGAGGGACCCCGCTTCCTCTTCGTCAGCCTGATAATCCGGCTTGATATAGATGCAATAGCCGGAATAGCTTTGGTCGAGCTCCTGCGTGCTGACGGTCTTTTCCTCCCGCGAGGCGGGGTCGAGCACCCGGTACTGGCCTTTGCCGCTGCGCTGCAAAAGGATAATGGAGTTTTTCCCCTTGGCGATAGAAATAACCGGCATGACTTCCGCCGGAATCTGGTCGATGGCGCGCTTGACGATCCTGGCCCTGAAGCCGGCGCGGTCGGCAGCCTGGCAAAACAATTTCGGCGTCAGCCCGGATTTGCCGACTGGCAGCCCCGCCTGCAGCGCCATGGCCGAACGCGCATGGCCGAAATGGCCAGTGATGAAAACCAGGGACTCTAGAAGGAAATCTCGCTGAACCTGAGTGTTTTGATCTTCTGGCACTGTTTTCCCATCCGCATCAACGATGCGGGATCAGCCCCTCTGGCTTACCCCGGTTTTAGCCGCCTCGAAAACATTGCGCAGCCTGCCCATCGCATTCAGCAGTTCAAACCGCAGCAGGATCCGGCGGTAATAGGCATCCGCACTGGCCGCCTGCGCCTCAAACAGCTTGGAGCTGGCGGCGATCAGCTGCAGGTTGGTCTGCTTCCCGCCCTCGAACTGGGCCAGGAAATTCTCGAGTATCTTTTTGCTGGCGCTCTCCCTGTCGGCAAGCAGGGTGAATTGCTGGTCGGCAATCAGCATGGAACTGTACTTTTGCCGTACGCCGTGCTCCACGCTCCGCATCACGCCCTGGCGCTTGGCCGCCGCTTCTTCCTGCTGTTGCAGGCTTTTTTCAATCCGCGCCAGCTGGCCGCCGCCGGTCGAAAAATTCCAGCCCATTTTAATCATGGCCCGGGCGCTGGCGCTTTCGCCCCCGGCCACATCCCGCTGGTCGAGCTTCGAATAGGACATTTCAGCGTCCACATGCGGCAGCAGATTGCCCTTTTCCGCCTGGGTTTCACTGTTCAGGGCGGTGGAAATTTCGTTCGCCGAGCGGACGCGCGGGCTCTCCTTGATGGCATTGGTGACGGCATCTTCAAGAGTAGTGGGGATCATGGATTCCCATTTCGCCTCCCCCAGTTCAAGGCCGGCGTCCGGCACGCCGCCGGTCGCCTCGATATAGTCCGCCTCCGCCTCACGGAAAGATTCCTCATAGTCAAGGCGGGTATTCTTCGTGGCCGCCAGTATTTCATCGGCCTGCAGAAGCTCCGCCTCATCGGCGGCGCCGGCCTTCACCATCAGATCGATATTCTTCCGCCGGCCGTCGATATCGGCAAGAAGCTGGCTGGACAACCCCAGCAGCTCTTTGCTCCGCATCAAATTCAGGTGCGCGTGTATCGCGCGCAGGGCGACATCCTCCACCGTCCCGTTCAGGTCGTAGGCCGCCGCCAGATAGCGGTTTTCCGCGCCCAGCAGCCGGTTTGACGTGCTCTGGCCGGAGTATATGGGCTGCGTCAGGGTGAGAGACCCTTCCCCCACCCAGGTGTCGGCGCCGCCCTTGTCCAGCGTCGCGGCGCGGGTATTGAGGTCATTATTGTTCAGGTGTCCGGCCCCTGCTTCCAGGCCGATGGTCGGGAAAAAGGCGGAACGCTGTTCCCAGATATTCTTGTCGGCCTGGGAACGAGAGGCCTCGCCGGCCTTGATTTGCGGGTGCGACGACAGCGCCGTGATGACGCTATCGGACAAAGTGGCCGCCGGAGCGGCTGCCGGCAGGAAAAGAACCGCCGATAAAGAGCAGACAAAAATGGATTTTCTCAACATAGCCTAGACCCCCATAGTTTTTTAAGCTTCTGAAAACAGAAAAACCAACCCCATCCCAAGAATGCCCGAGTTACGCCTTTTGCGCAACAAATCCCTGAAAAGAGCGTATTTCCTCACTATCCGTAAAATTAAGAAGCGCCGTAAAAGTTATGTTCAAGAAACTCCTTGACATATACTCATATGGAGAATAAGTTATACTCTTATTGAGTATAATATGATTCCTGCCCCAAGGGAGAAGATCATGGCCGGCACGACACAGCAGCGTATCCATATCGAGAAAAACAGCGTTGATGACCTGCGGAACCGCCTCAAAAAACAGTCCCGGCAGCGCGGCAACGCCCGCCGCAGCCAGGACATGAACGAGCCCCGGCCCGAACTGTCCCCCCTCGTCAGCCGGACGGTCGAGGCGCTGAACAACCCGTATTTTCTTGAAAAAATCGCCGCCGACCCGGCATTGAAAGCGCTGCATATCCAGACCCTGAATCATCTCCGGCATATCAGCTTCGATTTCCGGATCGAGAATGAAAGCTATCCGCACCAGCCGGTCCTGAAGGGGCCCTATCCTGACGCACCGACGCTGAAAGCGCTGGATAAAGCCCTGGAATTTTTCATGGTCGCGCAGGCCGCGCCGAACGCCGTCCTTTCCACGGTTCCCAAAATCGGCAGCGAAGAATCCCTGCAGCAGGAACAGCGCCTGCTGGTCGATGCGATAACAAAAGATCCTATCGGGCACTATGAAGCCTACCAAAGCCGGCTGGAAAAATACGGAAGGGAAGCGCCGTTCCCGGAATTCGGGGCGGTCATCGGGCTCCTGCTCCTGAAGCTGCTCGAGAACCGCGAGGTTATAAAACTGGCGCAGGAAAACCCCTCCATTGCGGCATTCAGGGTGCTGACATTAAAGAGACTCTTGGATGTAAGGCGGTCAAAGAAAAATCTCCCCGCCTATGCCTATACGAAAACCATCGACGCCATCGAGCGGGGCGTGGAATTTTTCGACATCGTCCAGCGCGTGCTGCATCCGGCGCAAAGCCCGAAACTGTACCACAGCCACAGGTATGAATATTACCTGCATTACCTGACGGCGCAGATATCGGATCATGTCTTTTTCCCGACCATCGCGCCGCTGGGCGTCACCGACCTGCTGAAGGTCAGGGGCGTGCCCATCAGCTTCATCGGCATCAACACGGAGATCGAGCGGGTGGACGGCTTCCACCAGACGCCCTATGAATTTCTCATCCATGACGTCAACCATTCCCGCCGGATGCTGCAATTCTTCCGCGAAGAGGCCGCACGGCGCGGCGACAGCATGGAGGATTTCTGCCGCCGGAACAGCCGCTATGTCCGGGAAACGCTGCTGCCGCTATTCTGCATCAAAAAATCCGACGATGCGGCGACAAGGAAGAAAAAGAAAATCACCAAGATGGTGCTGTTCGAAATCCTGCACGAGGACGCGCTGCCCGCCGACCCCGCCGTCATCAAGGCCGCCCTGCTGCGCCCGCCCCTGCAACTGACGCCCTTCGAAAAAATCGATGGCGACAGCGTGGCGTATATCATGGAGCCGGGCGCCACCACCCTGGCCTATGTGTTCAGGAAGCTGGCGCATACTTTCTACGACGCGCCGGAAGACCGCCGGGGCTATATCGTCGAGGACTGCTTCCGGTCGCGCGACGCCATCCTGGAAGCAGCCAAGCGGCTGTTTTCAGACTTGGGCGCGGGACAGCCGCCGGAAGACCTGCTGGAATACTACGTCCTCACCGACGCCGGATTTCCCGACGATTTCCGTCAGGAGCTGGAAGCGGATATAGAAAAGAGAAAGCTGGAAAAGCTAAGGGCGATCTAAGCGTCACTCCCAGGGCAGTTTCGCACCGGGGAGCGCCACCACCAGCCCGTCCAGCTCCTCCGTCATCAGGATCTGGCAGCCGAGGCGGGAGGTTTTCTTGAGGTCGAAGGCGAGGTCGAGCATGTCTTCTTCCTCCTCCTTTTTCTCATTCAGTTTTTCGTACCAGTCGGGGCGCAGGACCACGTGACAGGTGGCGCAGGCCAGGCAGCCGCCGCAGGCGCCCTCGATATCGACCCCATGTTTGTGAGAAATCTCCATCACCGACAATCCCAGGGGCGCCTCCACCTCGAGGACATTGCCGTTTTTTTCGATGAAGGTCATTTTGGGCATTTTATGCGGCGCTCACTCTTGATTTAATCCGGTTATACATCTCCGTCCATTGCTGGATAAAATAGTCCACCTCTTTTTCCGTGGAATTCCAGCCCAGGCTGATGCGGAGGGAAGATCCGGCTTCGGCCTCGGAGGCGCCCATCGCTTTCAGGACATGGGAAGCCCTGACGGCGCCACTGGAGCAGGCCGAGCCGTTGCTGACGCAGATGCCCGCCATGTCCAGCGCAATCAGCTGCGTCTCCGAAGGGGCGCCGGGCAGGGCGAACATGGTGGTATTGGCGACGCGCGGCGACTCCTGCCCGAAAAAGCGGATGGCAGGAGCGATTTTTTTCAGCTCGGCCTCGATACGGTCGCGCAGCGCCGCCAGCGCCTGATAACCGCCCATATCCCGCGCCGCCAGTTCTGCCGCAACGCCGAAGCCGGCGATGGCGGCCAGATTCTCCGTCCCCGCCCGCATATTCTTTTCCTGATTGCCGCCGGAGATTTGCGGGGTCACCGAAACGCAATTCGACAGCACTAAACAACCGGCGCCCTGCGGCCCGCCGATTTTATGCGCGGAAAGGGTCAGGTAATCGACGCCCAGCTTTTGCAGGTCAATAGGCAAACGCCCCGCCGCCTGCACCGCGTCGGTATGCACCAGCGCGCCGCGGCGCTTGGCAATCTCCACCACTTTGTCGAGAGGCTGGATGACGCCGGTTTCATTGTTGACCATCATCACCGAGATCAGGGTGGCGCGGTCGTTCCCTTCCAGCATTTGATCGAGGGCGGCAACATCAATCACGCCATTGGACAGGACTGGGATGATTTCCCGCGCCGCCAGCGCATTCAAAACCGACGGGTGCTCGATCGCCGACACCAGAACCCGCTCGCAGCCGGAGCCTTTCAGGACCAGGTTGTTGGCCTCCGTCGCGCCGGATGTGAAAACGATCACGGCCTTCGGGCCCGCGTTGACGAACCCGGCGATCTGCGCGCGCGCCTCCTCAATTCTGCGGCGCGCCTCGCGGCCCAGTTTGTGAATCGCCGAGGCGTTGCCGGGAAATTCCAGCAGGCGCAGCATGACGTCACGCACCTCCGGCTTCAGGGGCGTGGTCGCATTGTGATCCAGATATGTCAGTTTTTGCGTCAAAAGCACTCTCTTTTTACCTGATGAAACCATTACTAACTAATTGAATTACAATAGGAAAACAAGATTTATCTTGCGTTTAAAGTTTTCATTATGTATAGTTTTACTTCAAACAAAGCGTCGGAAGCAATTTAAAAATATACTGACAACAGATAAAGCAACATAAGTAGCGAAAGGCTCAAACTAACATGCCAGAAATTATGATTACCGGTTCTGCCGGACGTCTTGAAGGCCGTTACAAGCATAGCAAAGTTCAAGGGGCGCCGATCGCCCTGATCCTCCATCCCAATCCGCAGCGCGGCGGAACGATGAACAACAAAATCTCCTATTCGCTCTTCCAGTCTTTTGCCGAGCAGGGGTTTTCCACCCTGCGCTTCAACTTCCGCGGCGTCGGCCGTTCCCAGGGCGAGTTCGCCCACGGCGAGGGCGAACTGAGCGATGCCGCTTCGGCGCTCGACTGGCTGCAAAGCGTCAACCCCAACGCCTCCAGCGTATGGGTCGGCGGATTTTCCTTCGGCGCCTGGATCGGGATGCAGCTCCTGATGCGCCGCCCGGAAATCAGCGGCTATGTCTCCATCTCCCCGCCCGCCAATATCTATGACTTCAATTTCCTCGCCCCCTGCCCCAACGAGGGCCTGATCGTCCAGGGCGACAACGACCAGGTGGTGAACATCGAATCCGTCAACAAACTGGTCGATAAGCTGAAAATCCAGCGCGGCCCGGGCGGCGTCGAATACAACATTGTCAAGGGCGCCGGCCACTTCTTCAATAACGAGGGCGAGAACGAGCAGATGATAAAGCACGTCAAGACCTACCTCAGCCGCACATTACTGGCGATGAAGGCGGCGGCTTAAAGACGCTCCTTAAGATGCACAACAAAAAAGCCGCCTTTTGGGCGGCTTTTTTGTTACGGCAGGCGTTTTGCGCCGGGCGAAGCAGAGGGCTTGGGAAAAGGCTCGAAGACAATCTTGCTATTGGCGGCATCGAAGCCGATCCCTTTATATCCCTCGGATAAAAGTTTTTTCTGGCCTTCTATATCGGCCGAAGGGCATTTGACATTATTTTTGGCGCTCGCCTTGTTGAAGTCGGGCGTGAGGCGCTTTTGCGTCAGCGCGGCGACATTGGCGTGGATATTATACAGCTGCGTGCCGTCAGAGGAGTCCATGCCCATGCTGTGGATTTGCAGGCCCTCTTTCAGGAAGATCGACCAGCTGTAATAATTATCGACCGCGACTTCCGCAATCGCGTGGCTACGGCCCTGCTTTTCGGCAATCGCCAGCCAGGCATCGACCATTTCCGTCATCAGGCGGTTGCCCTGATAGGCGGGATTGACGACCACGCCCTGGATGATGGTGACGTCCTGCGGCTGGGCATCCAGGACCATATCGACCATGCCGGTCTTGGGGTTTTGCGCCGTCGGATTGACGACGACGCTCTGGGCCACCAGCTGGCCGTTATGCACGACGCCGAGGACGATGTTGCCGGCGGCAAAATGCTTTTCAAAGAATTCCCGGCTCTTTCTCAGCAGGAAGCTTTGCTCCTGTTCCGACAGGCTGTCGAAAATGATGTCCTGGAGGGCGAGGATCGCATCGATGTTTTTGGCGGAAAGGGAAACCAGCGCGAATTGCTCATTGCTCTTTTTCAGGGTGCCTGTTTTGAGCGTTTGCGTCGTCTTGAGATCAATATCCGTGTTCATTTTTTTAAAACCCTGCCTTGTTCAGCTCTTTGCAAATTTTATATTTTGTGGGGTTTTGCCTGTCCGAAGAACAAGGGAAGACCTCCTGCCGCATCAATTCGCGGCGAGAAGTCGTCGTGATGCAACAAGGCGCTGCCCGTTCAGGAAGACCTGAACGGAGGGAAACTGGAGAAATGCAAAAATGTACATTCTGTTCGACATGATGTACATTTTACATAGATTTACGATTTAAGCAAGTGTTTTTTACAGGCCCTAAGGCAAATGTTTCCCGCCCGGTGATTTTACGCGTGCACCGCCCTTTTTCAGGGTGCCGGCAAGAGCCTCGCGCTGCGCCGCCTGCTCCTGGGTTTTTTGCTCCAGCAGCTCGGCAACATCCCGTTGCCCCTCGCGCTTGGCGTACATCAGGGCCGTCCAGCTGCCTTCAGCCGTTTTCTCATCGGCTTTGGCATTATTTTC
>JAIOQI010000003.1 GCA_021413445.1 Alphaproteobacteria bacterium
GCTGGTTCTTGCGCTGCAACCCGGCGCGGGAGCGGCGCACGGCGTTGGCGACGGCGGAAACGGCGTCCGTCTGCCCCACCACGCGCTTCATCAGGTGTTCTTCCATCTTCAGCAGGCGGTCGCGCTCGCCTTGCAGCATCTTGTCAACGGGGATGCCCGTCCAACGGCTGACCACGGCGGCGATGTCGTTCTCGCGCACCTCCTCGTTAATCATCGCGTTTTCGGCGCCCTTGCTGGCTTCGGCCAGCTTCGCTTCCAGCTGAGGAATCACGCTATAGGTGATTTCCCCCGCCCGCGTCCAGTTGCCGGCGCGGTGCGCCTGCTCCAGCTCGAGCTTCGCCTTTTCCAGTTCCTCCTGGATTTTCTGCCCGGCGGAAAGCTTCTCTTTCTCCGACTTCCATTTGGAAGTCATCTCCGCCGACTGTTTTTCGATGATTTTCAGCTCTTCTTCCAGCTTGACGAGCCGCTCGCTGGTGGCCTTGTCAGCTTTTTCCTTCTTCAGCGCTTCACGCTCGATTTTCAGCTGGATGATGCGGCGGTCCAGCTCGTCGAGCTTTTCGGGCTTGCTGTCCACTTCCATGCGCAGGCGCGAGGAGGCTTCATCCATCAGGTCGATCGCCTTGTCGGGCAGGAAGCGGTCGGAGATATAGCGGTTGGACAGCGTCGCCGCCGCCACAATCGCGGCATCGGTGATGCGCACGCCATGATGCAGCTCGTATTTCTCCTTCAGCCCGCGCAGGATGGAAACGGTATCCTCGACCGTCGGCTCGCCGACGAAGACGGGCTGGAAACGGCGCTCCAGCGCGGCGTCTTTTTCGATATGCTTGCGGTATTCGTCCAACGTCGTCGCGCCGATCATGTGCAACTCGCCCCGCGCCAGCGCCGGTTTCAGCATATTGCCGGCATCCATCGCGCCCTCGGCCTTGCCCGCGCCGACGATGGTGTGCAACTCATCGAGGAACAGGATCACTTCTCCCGCCGCCGCGCGCACTTCTTCCAGCACCGCCTTCAGGCGCTCCTCGAACTCGCCGCGGAACTTCGCGCCGGCAATCATGGCGCCGAGGTCGAGCGACAGCAGCTTCTTGTCCTTCAGGCTTTCCGGCACGTCGCCGTTGATGATGCGCAGCGCCAATCCTTCAACGATTGCGGTCTTGCCCACCCCCGGCTCGCCGATCAGCACCGGGTTGTTCTTGGTGCGGCGCGCCAGCACCTGAATGGCGCGGCGAATTTCCTCGTCGCGGCCGATCACCGGATCCAGCTTGCCGTCCCGCGCCGCCTGGGTCAGGTCGCGGGTGTATTTCTTCAGGGCCTCGAACTGGTCTTCGGAGGAGGCGCTGTCCGCCGTGCGGCCCTTGCGCAGGGTATTGATCGCCTGATTGAGCTTCTCCGCATTGACGCCGTTCTTTTGCAGCAATTTGGCCGCTTCCGACTGCGGCACCAGGGTAATACCCTGCAACAGCCTTTCCAGCGTGACATAGGCATCGCCGGATTTTTTCATCGCCTGTTCGGCCTGATCGAAAACCTTGGCGGTATTCGGCGCCAGATGCAGCTGCCCCGCGCCGCTGCCTTCCACGGAGGGGATCTTGGCCAACAGGGTTTCCACGCCGGACAACACCTCCTCCGGCCTGCCGCCCGCGGAACGGATCAGGGTCTTCACCACGCCGCTGTCATCCTCCAGCATGGTTTTCAGCAGGTGTTCCGGCTGCAAAAACTGGTGATTGTGCCGCAGCGCCAGAGTCTGCGCCGCCTGCACGACCGATTTCGACCTCTCGGTAAACTTTTCGAAGTCCATATGGGGTGCTCCTTTGGCTTTTATACTACCAAGAAAGGCAAATGGATTTCAAAAAAGTTATAATGTTTTTAAATCCCAATGTCATTCTGAGTGCAGCGAAGAATCTCTTTTATTTTCAATTGGATACCTCAGTCGCTTCACTCCTGTAGTATGGCAAAAGAGCAAAAACGAAGGGCGCATTTCAAAGGCGCCCTTCGTTTTATTACTACGTATTAAGCTTAACCCGCTTCCGGCTCGCCGCGACGGGATTGCTGGGAATGACGGCTGCGATGCTGCCGGGGCTGCTGGTCGCCCTGCGGCTGGTCCTGCGTTCCGCTGGCAGTTGGAGACGTGTCCGGCCCGTTTGGCTGTGCGCCATGGCGCGGACCGACGAGGAAGCTCTGGTCGAGATCGTTCAGCGTGCCGGCTTCAGGGGCTGCCATATTGCCATCAGGCTGGGGCTGCGCCGGCTGCTGCACGTGCGGCTGCGGCTGATGCTGGGGATTTTGCTGGTTGTACTGGTTCATTTCCTCGGTCATCTCGTTGATGAACCGCTGATAATGTTCCGCGTGCTGCAGGTAGCTTTCCGCCAAAACGCGGTCGCCGGCCGAGGCCGCGTCGCGCGCCAGGGTGACGTATTTCTCGTTAATCTGGTAGGCCGTGCCGCGAATGCGCACATCGGGGCCATTGCTGTCGAAATTCTGGATGCGCGGATTGACGCGCCGGCCGCCTTGTTGTGCGGCATTGTGGGTGTGATTGCCGCCGCCGCTGTTATAGCCACCGCCGCCTCCACCACTGCGACCGCGTTGAGGACGTCTGGAATTCTGATTATGTCTCATGCTGTTTTGTTCTTTTCTTTATTTCGGTTGAATAATACCGCTTAACACTCTCGCTTCATACGACCACCCTATCATCTCCGGTCAGTCCTGGCTGATGCGTTGAGCGACAACGCATCTGCTATGACCGGCAAGGTCTGGAACAACTTGTAGCACACGGAACCCTCCAGCCGCAAGTATCCCTTTGACGGCCTCGGTCTGGTCATAGCCGATCTCCAAAAAGACCTTCCCCTGCTTCGCCAATAATTGAGGTAAGAGCTTGGCAATGCTGCGATAACAGTCCAGCCCGTCCTCCCCCCCGGCCAGGGCCAGGCGCGGGTCATATTGCCTGACTTCCGGCTCCAGTTTCTCTATTTCAGCGTTGGCGATATAGGGGGGATTGCTGATGACCACATCGAAGGGCTGATCGACCTTCATATCCTCCCAGTCCAGCGCCGCAAAGGAGGCCCGGCCGGAAAGATGCATATCTTCGGCATTCTGTTGCGCCGTCTGGATGGCATCGGCGCTGATATCGACCCCGACTCCCGTCGCTTGCGGCAATTCATGCAGGAGTGACAACAAAAGGCAGCCGCTGCCCGTTCCGAGATCCAGTATGCTTAAAGGATGGGCTTTGCCGAGATACCCCAAAGCCGCCTCGATCAGGGTCTCAGAATCCGCCCTTGGATCAAGTGTTTCACGTGAAATCTTAAACTCAGACTTCCAGAAAGCGCGGGTTCCCAGGATGCGCGACACCGGCTCACGCAAAACCCGCCGCCGGGCGGCGGCAGTTAATGTTTCACATTCAGAGTCTGTTATTAATTTATTGTAATTCAACAATAATTCTTCATGACGAAGCCCTAAAATGCCCTGTGCCAGCAACCGGGCGTCCAGCTCCGGCGTATCAAGCCCGATGGCCTTAAACTGCTCCCGCATTTCAGTGATAGCGGCACGAATGGTTTTTTCTACCACGACATCTCCGCCAGCTTCGCCGCCTGGTCTTCTGTCGTCAGGGGATCGATGATCTCATCGAGACATTCCCCGCTGATGACCCGGTCCAGCTTATAAATAGTCAGGTTGATGCGGTGATCGGTCACCCTTCCCTGCGGGAAGTTATAGGTGCGGATGCGCTCTGACCTGTCGCCGGAACCGACCAGATCCTTACGGGCGGCGGAACGCTCGGAGGCCAGCTTCGCCCGCTGTGTTTCGTAAATACGGGAGCGCAGGATCTTCATCGCCCGCGCCTTGTTCTTATGCTGGGACTTTTCATCCTGCTGCTGCACCACGGTTCCGGTCGGGATATGGGTGATACGGACGGCGCTCTCCGTCTTGTTGACGTGCTGGCCGCCCGCGCCGCCGGCGCGGAACACGTCGATGCGGAGGTCCTTGTCCTCAATGACCAGATCCACCTCTTCCGCTTCAGGCAGCACGGCGACAGTGGCGGCGGAGGTATGGATGCGCCCGCTGGCTTCCGTATTCGGCACCCGCTGCACGCGATGCACGCCGGACTCGTATTTCAGCCGCGAGAAAACATTCTGCCCCGTCACTTCCACCACCGCCTGCTTGACGCCGCCGAGGTCGCTTTCCGACATTTCCATGACTTCAAAACGCCAGCCGTGGTCGGCGGCATAGCGCTTGTACATATTGAACAGGTCACCCGCAAACAAGGCCGCCTCATCCCCGCCCGTGCCGGCGCGGATTTCAAGGATGGCGTTCTTGGCGTCCGCCGTGTCCTTGGGCAGCAGCATCACCTGAATGCTTTTCTCCACCAGCGGAATACGTTCTTTCAGGCGGTAGAAGTCCTCCTCCGCCAAGGCTTTCATTTCCTTGTCGGCGGCGGGGTCGGACATCATCTGTTCAAGGTCTTTTTGCTCGGCCCGGGCCTTCTGGTAGTCGCGGATCAGCGCCGCCAGCGGCGTCAGATCCGAATATTCCTTGGACAGCTTGCTGAATTCCTCCGACGGCAGGGAGCCGGAAGACATCAGGGATTCAATCTCCTGAAAGCGCCCCAGAACCTGGCCAAGCTTGCGGTCGAGTGACATGACAATAAATTCCCTCTAAGCCGCGGCGCTTTGCGCTTTGTTTCTTTCAATTTCAGCCGCTTTTTCCTCGACCAGCTTGACGAGGTGGGCGACGATGTCCTCGTTCTGCAGGCGGTGGCTGGTCTGCCCCTTGATATAGACCTGGTGCGTGCCGCGCCCGCCGCCGGTGAAGCCGATATCGGTCATCAGGGCCTCGCCGGGGCCGTTGACGACGCAGCCGATCACCGACACCGTCAGCGGCGTCGCGATATGGGCGAGGCGCTCTTCCAGAACCTTCACCGTTTCAATGACGTCAAACTGCTGGCGCGCGCAGGACGGGCAGGAGATGACGTTGACGCCGCGGTGCCTGAGACCCAATGACTTCAGGATGTCGAACCCGACCTTGATTTCCTCCACCGGGTCGGCCGACAGGGACACGCGGATGGTATCGCCGATGCCCGCCCACAGCAGGCTGCCCATGCCGATGGACGACTTGACCGTGCCGGTGCGCAAGCCGCCGGCTTCGGTCACGCCGATATGCAGGGGATAGTCGCAGGCTTCCGCCAATTGCTGATAGGCCGCCACGGCCAGGAATACGTCAGAGGCCTTGCAACTGATCTTGAAATTAAAAAAATCATGGTCTTCGAGAATCTTGATATGGCGCAGGGCGGAAGCCACCATCGCTTCCGGGCAGGGTTCGCCGAATTGCTCCAGCAGGTCCTTTTCCAGCGATCCGGCATTGACCCCGATGCGGATGGAGCAGTTGTGGTCCTTGGCGGCTTTGATGACTTCGCGCACCCGGTCGTCGGAGCCGATATTGCCGGGATTGATGCGCAGGCAGGCCGCCCCGGCTTCCGCCGCCTCGATCCCGCGCTTATAATGGAAATGGATGTCCGCCACGACCGGCACGGCAACCTGCTGTATGATGGACTTCAGCGCCTTGGTCGAGTCTTCATCCGGGCAGGAGACGCGGACAATATCCGCGCCCGCCTTTTCCAGCGCCTTGATCTGCGCCACCGTCGCGGCGATATCCGAGGTCAGCGTATTGGTCATCGACTGGACGGTGATCGGCGCATCGCCGCCCACCGGCACATTGCCGACCATAATTTGCCGCGACTTGCGGCGTTGAATCTGGCGATAGGGGCGCGGCGTGTAAGACATGATTAATTCCGGAACATATATTTCTTTTTCTTGAGCGACGCCGGGTTCAGGCTGACACCGCGCACAATTTCCCCCGAGCCCCCGATGGAATCGACGGATTTTCCATCCACCGAGATTTCAAGCCCGCCGGCATTGGAGGTGACCAGCTTGAGCCCCGGCTCGTCGGGAACAAAGTACTGGTCCCCCGGCCTCATAACCTTTTTGTAGATGACCTCGCCATCGGCATTGCTGATCTCAACCCAGCTCGACTCGCTGGCTTCAATGGTGACACGGCTCTTCCCGCGCTTGATCTTGATCTGCGGCTCATCCGGCTTGGGTGCCTCCTTATTCGCGTCGGCCGCGGCAGCCTTCTCAGGAGCCTGCGTTTCGTCCGGCGTTTTTGCGCCCGCAGACATATCCTGCGGCTGGCTTGAGCTGTCAGGCGGCGCCGGGGACGGCGTCAACGCCGCCGTTTCCGGGGCCGGAGCCGGAGCCGGAGCCGGGGCTGCAACAGGCCCGAGCACAGCTGCGGGATCAATCTGCGGCGCCGGCGGAGAATCCCCTGCTTCCGCAGGCGGCGCTTCCGCGGAGGAATCCGATGCCGCCGCAACCACGGGCGCTGGCGGAATTTGTTCAGCGTCTTTACCGGAACCGCTGTTCACATTGGAATAAACCGTCCAGAACACCAAAACCAGCACCGCCAGAAAAAACCCAACCCCGATCATGATCGGGTCCGGCACGCGTCCTTCCGAGACCGGCTCGGGAAAAGACAGCTTGGATTGCGAAGGCGCGTAGCCATGCTCGGTCTTGAACTTGTCCACGATTTCGGCGCCGTTCAGGCCAAGATAGTTCGCATAGCCGCGCACAAACCCGACCGCGTAGGTGATGCCGGGCAACTCATCAAGATTGTTTTCCTCGATGGCCCGCAGCTGGACATGGCGGATGCGAAGGGCGGCAGAGACTTCCTCAATGCTCAGGTTCCTGGCCTGACGGGCCGCCCGCAGCAAGGCGCCCACAGAATCGTCCTGAGGGTGCAGATCATCCGCGGCCGTCTTTGTTTTACTACCCTCAGTCATCTTTGTCATATTAATTCTCTAGCCGTTCCAGGCAATATTCACTTGATGGTCGCGCGCAAAAGACAACAGGCGCTCCCTCAGGCTATGATCGCGTGCTTTCATAAGCTGCTCAAGATACGGCAGAAGGCATCCCGTATCAAGGGTTGGTATCATCATTTTTACCGCCTCGACAGACTGCGCGGAAAGGGAAAGCGTCTCATACCCCAAGGCAATCAGCACCATTGCTTCCAACGGCTGACCGGCCATTTCGCCGCAAACGCTGACCGGAACCCCCGCCGCCCTGCATTTATCCGCGATAGTCTTCAGGACCCCCAGCATCGCCGGCGACAGGGAATCATAGCGGTTGCGGAGGGCGTCATTCCCGCGATCCACCGCATAAAGATATTGCATCAGGTCGTTGGTGCCGACAGAAATGAAATCGACGGTCGGCAGCAAGGTGTCCAACTGCCACAACAGGGCCGGCACTTCCAGCATGACGCCGAGCTCGATTTTTTCCGGCACGGGGATATTGTCCCGGCGGGCCCTCTTTTTCTCCATCTCCAGCAGTGCCCTGGCGCGGTCGTATTCCGCGACTTCCGTCACCAGCGGCAGCATGATCTTGATGTTGCGGCCTTTCGCGCCGCGGATCAGGGCGCGGAACTGCGTTCTCAGCACGGCGGGGCGATCCATGCCGATCCTGACCGCCCGCCAGCCCAGCGCCGGATTTTCCTCTTCCGGGGCCTTGAAGTACGGCAGCGGCTTGTCGCCGCCGATATCCAGCGTCCTGAACACCACCGGCTTGTCGCCCGCCTGGTCGAGAACCCTGCCGTAGAGCTCCGCCTGCGTCACCACCAGCGGGTATTTTTTCAGGCCCATGAACGACAGTTCCGTCCTGAACAGGCCGATGCCGTCCGCCCCCGCATTCTGCAGCGCCCCCACTTCGGACAGCAACCCTGCGTTCATCTGCACGGAAACCATGATGCCGTCCTTGGTCACGGACTGCTGGTGCTGCATGCGGCGGTACATGCTGGTGCGCCGGGCGCGGGCTTCCATGCTCCGCGCATAAAGGTCAACGACGTACTGCGAAGGGCGGAGATAAACGACGCCGTGATCCCCATCGACGATCACCTGGTCTCCGGACGCGACATAGTTCAGCAGGTCCGCGCATTGCCCGACGACCGGGATGCCGAGCGACCGCGCCACGATCGCCACATGGTTCGAATGGCTGCCCTTTTCAAGGATGACGCCTTTCAGCCTGTTCCGGTCATAGTCGAGAAGCGCCGCAGGCCCCATCGAGCGCGCCACAAGAATAATATCGTCGGGGAGTTTTTCATGTGATTTCTCCTGCTGCTGCCGCATCAGGTGGCTGAGCAGGCGGTTGCTGAGGTCTTCCAGGTCCTGCAGCCTTTCGCGGATATAGCTGTCGTTGATCTGCATCATGCGGGCGCGGGTTTCATTCAGCGTGCTCTGCACAGCGGCCTCGGCGCTCAGCCCCTTATCGACGGCGGCCTCGATGCGGGCGAGCCAGCCCCGGTCGCGCGCAAACATCTGATAGGCTTCGAGGATGTCCCGCGTTTCCGTTCCCGTCAGGCTGATGTCCTGGTGCAGCATGCGGTTAATCGCCTCGTGCATGCCGGCCACCGCCTGCTGGAGGCGGAATTTTTGCTCCCCGGTATCTTCCGCCACGATATTCTGCATCGTCAGGCGCGGTTCGTACAGGACGGCCTGGCCGATCGCCAGGCCCCGCCCGAGACTGACCCCCTCACTGTGCGTCGGCTTGCCGCCGGACGAAAGCACGGCGCTGATCTCCTGTATCGCCACAATCCCGCCGGACGTGACCAGTTCCGCCAGCACCATCGACACCATCTGCAAAATATCGACGACTTCCGCGCCATAGATTCTTTGCCGCCTGTCCTGGATGAGCAGGACGCCGCAGACAACGCCGCCGCGCAAAACCGGCACCCCGCAGAAAGACCTGAATTCAAATCCGCCGGTTTCGGGACGCGCCACAAAACCGGGATGCAGCGCCGCATCCGACAGGGAGAGAGAGGTCGCATGCGCCGCAATATCGCCGACCAGCCCTTCGCCCACGCGCATCCTGGCCGGATGCGGCTGGTCAGGCTTCAGGCCCGTCGTGGAGAACAGCTCCAGGAAATCCCCCGAGCGGACCACGAAGCAGGAGCAGACGTCGGCCCGCAGCTCCTTGGCCACCAGCCTGACGATGTCATCCAATTTATTCTTGGCCGGCGCGGTTCCCGCCGTAATGTCCCGAAGGCTGGCCAGCAGCTGCCGGGACGCCGCCTGGGCATCCATGAACCCGGATGCCGCTCTCTCCCGCGCTGCGGGAGAAGATTTTATCATCTGCGCCCAATTTTTCGGGTCAGATTTCATGCGGCGCTACCCACCATGATCCAGCCCATAAGCCGTGTGCAGCGAGCGCACCGCCAGCTCGGTATATTCGTCCGAGATCAGCACGCTCACCTTGATTTCCGAGGTGGTGATGACCTGGATGTTGATGCCTTTTTCCGCCAGGGTCTTGAACATTTTCTGCGCAACCCCGACATGGCTCCGCATCCCGATGCCGATCACGGAAACCTTGGCGACATCCGCGCTCGATTCCACCAGCGTGCCCGGCAGATCCCTGGCGATGTTTTTCAGCACCTCCAGCGCCTTCGACAGATCCGCGCGCGTGACGGTGAAGGTGATGTCGGTCTTTTTATGGTCTGGCGAAAGGTTCTGCACGATCATATCGACGTTGATCGACGCATCCGCCAGGGGGCCGAACACCTTTGCCGCCACGCCCGGTATGTCGGGCAGGCTCCTTAAGGTCACCTTTGCCTCATCGCGGCTGTATGTCACGCTGCTGACTACTTCCTGTTCCACAATAGCATCCTCACCTACAACTAGAGTTCCCGGAAGATCGCTGCCCAGGGCGCTTTCAAAGCTGGAAAGCACCTGCACAGGGACCCTTTCTTTCATCGCCAGCTCCACCGAGCGGGTATGCAGGACCTTGGCCCCCACCGAGGCCATTTCCAGCATTTCTTCATAACTGATTTTGTTGATCTTGCGCGCGCGGTTCACGATGCGCGGATCGGCGGTATAGACGCCATGCACGTCGGTATAAATATCGCAACGGTCGGCCTTCAGCGCCGCCGCCACCGCCACCGCCGACGTATCGGACCCGCCGCGCCCCAGCGTGGTGATGCGACCGTCCGGCGTCACGCCCTGAAACCCGGCAATAACGGCCACGTCGCCGTTCATGACGCTTTTTTTCAACGCCTCCGATTCAATCGACTGAATGCGCGCCTTGCCGTGCACGTCATTGGTCACGATCGGCACCTGCCACCCCATCCAGGAGCGGGCCTGTATCCCGCGTTTTTGCAGCGCCAGCGCCAGAAGGCCGGACGTCACCTGCTCCCCGGAAGCCACGACAGCGTCGTATTCCAGCGGATCGAACACATGGTTGATTTCCGAGCAATAGGCCACCAGCTGGTTGGTCACGCCCGCCATGGCGGAAACCACCACGGCAACCTTGTGGCCGTTCTGGATTTCTCCAGCGACTTTATTGGCGACGTTTTCGATCGCAGGAATGTTCGCGACGGAAGTTCCACCAAACTTTAAAACCAGTAGCCCCATCGTCTTCCTCGTGTTGCGAAGATAAAGACAGCTCTCTTATGCGGAATTTATCCGAGATTACACCGATTTAGGATGGATTTCTAAGATTCTTTTTAGCGTTGAGTATTATGTATTATTGCGACGCGCGACCTGAAAATAGCTGTGTTTCCGGCTGACGGATATGCTATTCAGGGTTCGCAGCGAAAGGGTGAAACATATGACAAACATCACCATCATCGGCTCCCAATGGGGAGATGAAGGCAAAGGCAAGATTGTCGATTGGCTGGCCAGCCGAGCGGATGCCGTGGTCCGCTTTCAGGGCGGGCATAACGCCGGGCATACGCTGGTCATTGACGGCAAGGTCTATAAACTGCACCTGCTGCCCTCCGGCATCGTGCGCCCGGGAAAATTATCCATCATCGGCAACGGCGTGGTCATCGACCCTTGGGCGCTGGTGGCGGAAATCGCCACCCTGCGCGGTCAGGGCGTGGAAATTACGCCGGACAACCTGCTCGTCTCCGAAAATGCGCCGATGATCCTGCCGCTGCACGGCGCGATCGACCGCGCCATGGAAGCCGCCCGCGGTGCCCAGAAAATCGGCACCACCGGACGCGGCATCGGCCCCGCTTATGAAGACAAGATCGGCCGCCGGGTGTTGCGCATCTGCGACCTCGCCCATCCCGACACGCTGAAATCAAAAATTGAAAATATGCTGATGCACCACAACGCCATTCTCAAGGGCCTCGGCGCGCCGACGCTGGCGGCGGAAGAATTCGTGGCGTCACTAAAAGAAATCGCGCCGCAAATCCTGCCTTTTGCCGGCTCCTGCTGGCAGGCGCTGGACCAGGCGAAAAGCAGCGGCAAAAAAATCCTCTTTGAAGGCGCGCAGGGCGTGATGCTGGATGTCGATCACGGCACCTATCCCTTCGTCACCTCCTCCAATACCATCGCCGCGCAGGCGGCCATCGGCTCCGGCGTCGGCGCGGACCAGATCGGCTATGTGCTCGGCATCACCAAGGCCTATACCACCCGCGTCGGCTCCGGCCCCTTCCCCACCGAACTGACGGACGCGATCGGCGAAACGCTCGGCCAGCGCGGGCATGAGTTCGGCACCACCACCGGCCGGAAACGCCGCTGCGGCTGGTTTGACGCGGCGCAGGTGCGGCAGGTGGTCAAGGTCAGCGGCATCCACGGCATCGCCCTCACCAAGCTGGATGTGATGGACACGCTGCAAGAAATAAAAATCTGCATCGGCTATGAATGCCGGGGCAAGAAATACGATTACCTGCCCGCTTCCGCCGATTTGCAGGCTGAAGTGAAGCCGATTTATGAAGCCATGCCCGGCTGGCAAAGCTCCTTGCAAGGCGTGCGTAAATTCGCCGATTTACCGGAGAACGCACTCAAATACGTGCGCCGTCTCGAAACCCTGATCGGCGTCCCCGCCGCCGTCATCTCCACCAGCCCGGAGCGCGAAGACACCATTTTGGTCAAAGACCCGTTCCAATAAAAAAACCGCCTCACGATGGAGGCGGTTTTTTTATTTTAAAAGCAGAAAAACGATTAGCCTGCCTTCGGGCCTTTGTTCTTTTTGTAAGCGCGCGCACCGCCGATGGTGCCGCCGATCAGCAGGACAGGCCATGAAACGCTAACTACCGGCAAAATAGCGGCAGCCACGAAAGCAATGCCAGCACCTTTAGCTACGCCCCTAACAACTTTATTCTTGGCAACTTTGTTAAAAATATTTTTCATCAGTATTTCTCCTTCATATAGACTTCTTGCATAACCTGACGGCTATGCCACAATTCAGACCGTCTGAACCTAATGTTGCGAACGTAGTTAATTGCTATCTATATGTCAACAAAAAATTGCCATAATTTTTAAGATATTATCCATGGGCAAAAGATTTCTCTTGATTAGTTTTCATAAATAATATAGACTTTCTGACAGTTTTAGGATAGAATTAAACAGGATAGGGAAAAAAACATGCTCATTAAAAATCCTTTAAAATCAGTTAGTTATGCTGTATCTATTGCTCTCGTTGTCGGCTTCATTGCTGCAACGCCGGCAGACGCCAGTTACGAGAACGTCTATAATAATCCCAATCTTTTCTATGTTGTTGATAAACAACACAAACTTTCCCTGAACTATGATGTTTATGCCGGTGGATTCAAAGCCCTGAACGCATCCCTGGTGATGGATCTCGATAAAAGAGCTTACGATATGACGCTGGAAGCTGAAACACAGGGATTTATCGCCAGCATTTTCCCCTGGAAAGCCTCTTTTAACACGTCCGGCCATGCCGACAAGGGCGCGCTGACCCCGACCATCTACAAGGAACGCAACAGCTGGCGCAAGGGCGTCAAAATAACCGAAATGAGCTATGCCCCCGATGGGAAAGTGCTCAAAACCACCACCCAGGCCGATGGTAAAACCAAGACCGACCGCGACATCAACGACGTCCTGGCGCGTAATAGCATGGATTTGCTGACCGGCACGCTGATCATCCTGCAAAGCGTCAAAAATACCCACAAATGCACAGGACAGTTCCCTATTTTCGACGGCAAGCACCGTTTTAACATCACTTTAATGGACGATGGCAAGGAAGTCCTTGCCCGGTCGCAATACTCCAGTTTTGAAGGCGAAGCCCTGCGCTGCACCATCAAGGTCGTTCCCGTCGCCGGTTTCAAGGAAAAAGACAGCAAACGCGGCTGGATGGCCGTACAGAACCATACTGAAGCACACCACAAACTGCCGACACTCTGGCTCGCGCGCATGAAAAACAGCACCCAGATCGTTCCCGTGCGCATGGAAATCGCCAGCGACTACGGCTCCGTCGTGGCGCACCTGTCCAAAGAGACTGAGAATTGACACCCTTGTAATGCAATGCAATAAACTGTGACTTGAAGCAGGCGTCATTCCTTGCGTGAATGGGGCCTGCTGACCAAACAGGGGCACTTATTGCATGATCAAAAAACTGGGCTGTATCATTCTGGCGGCGGGCAAAGGCACCCGCATGAAATCGGCCCTTCCAAAACCGCTGCACGCAGTCGCCGGGCGCCCGATGATCGGCCACGTCATCGCCGCCGCTGAGGCGCTGAACCCGGATAAAATCGTGGTCGTCATCGGCAACGATATGGAGCAGATGGGGCAGGCCGTCAAGCCCTACCCCACCGCCATCCAGCAGGCCGTCAACGGCACCGGCGGCGCCGTGCTGGCCGCGAAGGACCATTTCAAGAATTTCGACGGCGACATCCTCATCCTGTTCAGCGACACCCCGCTCGTCACCGCCGCGACCCTGCAAAAGATGCTCGACATCCGCCGCCAGTTTTTAGGCGTAGGCCTCACCTTCTCCGGCATGAACGTCACCACCCCTAACACCTACGGCCGCATGGTGATGGATGATGACGGCACGCTCAAAAAAATCGTTGAATTCAAGGATGCCACGGACGAAGAGAAAAAAATAAACCTGTGCAACGGCGGCATCGTCTGCGCCGACGGGGCGCAGCTGTTCAAGTGGCTCGGCCAGGTCAGCAACAACAACGCCCAAAATGAATATTACCTGACCGACCTTCCCGCGATTGCGCGGAAGGACAACCGCCAGACCCATGTCGTCGAAGTCTCTCCCGCCGAAATGGAAGGCGTCAATTCACGCGTCGATCTCGCCCGCGTCGAGAAGATCGCCCAGCAGCGCCTGCGCGAAAAGCACATGCTGAATGGCGTGACGCTGGTGGATCCGGACAGCGTCTATTTCAGCCACGACACGGTGATCGGCCAGGATGTCAAAATCGAGCCGAACGTCTTTTTCGGCGCCGGAGTCAAAATCGCCAATAATGCCGAGATCCTCGCCAACAGCCATATCGAAGGCGCGGAGATCGGCGAGGGCGCGCATATCGGCCCCTTCGCGCGCCTCCGCCCCGGCAGCAAAATCGGCCGGCAGGCCAAAATCGGCAATTTCGTCGAAACCAAAAACGCCCATATCGGCGACGGCGCCAAGGCCAGCCACCTGAGCTATCTGGGCGATGCCTACATCGGCGAAAAAGCCAATATCGGCGCCGGCACCATCACCTGCAATTATGACGGGTTTTTGAAACACAAGACCAAAATCGGCAAGCAGGCCTTCATCGGCTCCAATTCCGCCCTGGTCGCCCCAGTAACAATCGGCGACGGCGCCTATGTCGGCGCCGGCAGCACCATCGCCAAGGATGTGCCGGACAACGCCCTCGGCGTCACCCGCGCGCAGCAAACCAACATCGAAGGCTGGGCAGAGGCATTCCGGCAGAAGAAAGCAAAAGAGAAATCGAAGAAGGAAGGCAAATAGCATGTGCGGCATCGTCGGCGTATTGAGCAAAACGGACGCGGCTCCCCAACTGATCGAAGGGCTGAAACGCCTGGAATACCGCGGCTATGACAGCGCCGGCATCGCCACGCTGGTGAACGGCAAAATCGAGCGCCGCCGCGCCGAAGGCAAGCTCGTCAACCTTGACGAAAAACTGAAAAAGGAGCCTCTCGGCGGCACCCTCGGCATCGGCCATACCCGCTGGGCGACGCACGGCAACCCGACGGAACGCAACGCCCATCCGCACGCGACGGACCAGGTCGCGGTCGTGCACAACGGCATCATCGAGAATTATCAGGAGCTGAAGGAAGAGCTGCAAGGCTCGCAGGTCCGCTTCGAAACCGATACGGACACCGAAGTCATCGCCCATCTGGTGACTTATTATATACGACAGGGCTTGAAACCGGAGCAGGCGGTTGACGCCGCCCTGGCCCGACTCAAGGGCGCTTTCGCCATCGCCATGATTTTTACCGGCGAGGAAGACCTGATGATCGGCGCGCGTTTCGGCACACCGCTGGCCATTGGCTACGGCAAGGACGAAATGTTTCTGGCTTCCGACTCCTACGCCCTTGCGCCCTACACCAATAAAATCACCTTCCTGGAGGACGGCGACCGCGTGAACATGAGCCGCTCCGGCGTCACCATCCGCAACCTCGACGGCAAGAAGGTGGAGCGGGAGATCCGCACCACCGCGCAATCCGGCGCCATCATGGGCAAGGGCAAGTACCGCCATTTCATGCTCAAGGAAATCTACGAGCAGCCCTCCGTCATCGCCGACACGCTCAACAGCTACGTCAACCCGACCACCGGGCACATCACCTTTCCCGATGAGATCCTTGCCCTCGCCAGCGCGCCGCGCATCACCATTTCCGCCTGCGGCACCGCCTATTACGCCGGCATGGTGGCGAAATACTGGCTGGAGCAGCTGGCGCGCATCCCCGTCGAGATCGATGTCGCCTCCGAATTCAGGTACCGCGAAGCCCCGATGCCGAAGGGCGGCGCGGCGCTGTTCGTGTCGCAGTCCGGCGAGACGCTGGACACGCTGGAGGCGCTACGCTACGCCAAGCGCCAGGGGCAGACCATCGTTTCCCTGCTCAACACCATCGAAAGCACGATCGAACGCGAGTCGCACCACGTCCTCCGCACGCTGGCGGGTCCTGAAATCGGCGTCGCCTCGACCAAGGCCTTCACCACCCAGCTGACGACGCTGGCCTGCCTCGCCGTCGCCCTCGCCTGCAAAAACGGCAGCATCTCCCCAGCCCGGGAAAAGCAGCTCACCAACGCGTTGCGTGAGTTGCCGTCCCGCATCGCCGAACTGCTGAACCACGACGAGAAAATCCAGCTGATGGCCAAAGAAATCGCCGAAGCGCGCGACGTGCTGTATCTGGGCCGCGGCACCGCCTACCCGATCGCCCTGGAAGGCGCGCTGAAACTGAAGGAAATCTCCTATATCCACGCCGAAGGCTATGCCTCGGGAGAAATGAAGCACGGCCCCATCGCCCTGATTGACGAGAACGTGCCGGTGATCGTGATCGCGCCGTTCGACAGCCTGTTCGAGAAAACCGCCTCCAACGCCCAGGAAATCGTCGCCCGCGGCGGGAAAGTCCTGCTCATCTCCGACAAAAAGGGCGTCGAGAAGCTGAAAGACATCGCCACCTGGACTATTGAAATTCCGGAAGTGGATTCCTTCGTGGCGCCGATCCTCTACACCCTGCCGGTGCAGCTGCTGGCCTACCACACCGCCGTCATCAAAGGCACCGACGTCGATCAGCCGCGCAACCTGGCGAAAAGCGTGACGGTGGAGTAATCAGCGATTACGGTTTCGGCGCATCGTTGCCGGGCTTATTCGTCGGCGGCGTGATGCTGCGAACCTTATCAAACAGCTCCTTCAACTCCGGCCACAGCGGCTTTTTCTGCTGGCCATCCATCTGTTCCTGCATCCCGCGATCCAGCACGAAGCCCCGGCGCATCAGGTCTTCCGCCAGTTCCATCAGCGTCATCTTGCCGGTGTAGCTGAAAGAAGCCTCGCACTCCTCGCTCATGCCCTCGGGCAGCAGATGCTCAATATAGCTTTCGACATGCTGGTCGTAGCAGGTATCTTCCAATGGCGCGATGGCAAGATAGAAAGCATTCTCGTCATCACTATACCCATCATCATTGGTGCCGATGCCAAAGCCGAAGCGGTTGGCCAGCGCCTTGCCGGCTTTTTTCAGCTTGGCCTCCGGCACCTCTTCACATTCCAGGATGCGCTCGATAATTTCGTCAGCGGCCTTGTTTTTCGCCGCGTCGGTTTCCACCGGCGGAGTCGACAACTGCTGCTTTTTCTCTTCTTCCACTTCCTTCAGCACGTCTTTGTAGCCTTCTTCGCCGAGACCGAACTGCTTGGTCAGCATCTCGATAGCTTCTTTGCGTTTGGCCTCCGTTATATCATCAAGCGCCAGAATGCTCCGGATGGCCTCGGCAGCCATTCTCTTTTTTCTCTCATCAACCTTGACCGGCGCGGCCGCTTTTGAAAATGCCTGCTGGACAACAGTGAATGCGCCTTCAGCCGTCTCGGTCGCTTCCAGTTTCACCCCGATTTGGCTATTTTCAAACTCGCGCACCCACTGGCCTGTGGCGTTTTTTTTCTTGGAAGTGCGTTTCCAGTCTTTTTCTGCTCCGCCGTATTGGGCGAGAACTTTTTTCAGCTGGTCGGATGTCGTTTCTTTCTTGGCCATGGATGCAATCCTTGTGTGTTTTATTCATAAAAAATCACACATAAATTGACATAACAGCGCGCGAGTGTCAAGCGCTCCGGCGGCAAGAAAGAATTATTGATAACTTATTGTTTTAAAAGTCCTTTTTCCGCCAACAGCGTACATCTCGCGGACAATATCGGCTCCGACGACCGGGCACGCTTTTAACGTATAGGCTCTTCATCAAATGCGATCTATTGCTTAGGATAATTGCTCCAATTTTGGTGCATCATCATATTGTCTATCATCATTTGCTGCATCCCCATGTATTGATCCATCATGTACTGGCGTTGTTTCATCTGCTCCGGCGTGAGATTGGAATAATAATTGCTCATGTTGCCCCATCCCATCATATGGCCGTTCATCATATTCCCCATCATGGGTCCGCCCATCATTCCGCCGCCGCAACAACCCATCATGCCCGGCCCCCACATGTCATGCATCATCCCCATCATATTGTTCATAGTGGCCCAGTGATCCTGCAACAGCTTTTGCCGCGCCTGCGGATCCTGGGTCTTCTGGATTTCGTCCATCTGCTCCTGCATTTTCTTCATGTTCTTCTGCGCCTGCGCCAACTGCTCGTCGAACTTGGCAACATCGGGGGCAGCCTGTTCCGTTTTCGTCTCTTTATTGGCGTTGTCAGCGGCATGGGCGGCAACCGGCATGGATAAAGCCGCGACTAGCATGAGAAATTTGAATATATCTTTCATGGGGTTTTCCTTTGTGATGGGGTTGGTAGAATATTATTGCTTCAGCAGCCCTTTTTCCGCCAGCAGCTGCTGCAACTCACCTGCGGCGTACATCTCGCGCACAATGTCGCAGCCGCCGACAAACTCACCTTTAACGTAAAGCTGTGGCGTCGTCGGCCAGTTGGTGAAGTCCTTGATGCCCTGGCTCAGCTGCGGGTCAGACAGCACGTCAATGTCCTTGAACGGCACACGAAGGCTCTCCAGCACCTGCACCACCGCCGCAGAATAGCCGCATTGCGGGAAGACCGCAGACCCCTTCATGTAAAGGACCACGTCGTTGTCAGAGATTTCCTGCCGGATACGGTCAAAGACTTCGTTTTGCATTCGCTTTCCTATCCTTCCGTAGCTGCCAGGTTACTCCTCAGTATAACACCCCGGACAAAATCTTCCAGCCTTGCCGCGCCAATGACCGCGAACGAATCCTCTAAAATTAGGACAAATCAGGGGGTGCATGTAAATAATCCCCATAAATCGCCAAAAAAATATTATAATAACACCATGAAAATAGGCGATTTTTCTCCCTAAAGGAGCCAAGAGCCCATTCGATGATGGAAGAGACAGAAAAAGAATTCTCGCTGCCCAGGATGACGCAGACGGAGCTTGCCGAAATTATCGGCAAGCATGTCAGGTTCATGAGCAGCATGCGCGGGGGTGCACGGGCCATTATCAAAGACCGGGATTTGTCCGGTCTTTCCTTCAAGGGGCAAAACCTCTCCCAATCGGATTTCACCGGCTGCACCCTCTCCAACGCGGACCTCTCCGATGCCAACTTCGAGGGGGCCACGCTGTTCGGCTGCGATTTCACCAATTCTAAAATGAACAATACGCGGATGGTCAGGGCCGACCTGCGCGGCGCGGACGTCAGCCGGGCCGACCTGAGCAAAGCTAATATGACGGGAGCAGACCTGCGCGAGGGAAAAACCATCATCAACCGCACGGACAAGAAAGGGACGGATACCTTCGGCAAAACTGAAAACCGTTCCGCCCAGTTTGTCGGCAGCAACCTGAGCAATGCAAACCTGACCGGCACCACGGCGGCTTCAGCCAACTTTCAGGGCGCCGACATGCAAAGCGCGAACCTCAGCCGGGCCGACCTGAAAAACGCCAATATGCAGGGGGCAGACCTCAGCAAGGCCGACCTCTCCTCGGCGGATGTCAGAAATGCCAATTTCTCCTATGCCACCATGGTCGGGGCAAACATGCAGGGCGCTGAAAAAGGCGGCGCCAATTTCACCCTGACCCTGACCGGCGAACCTGTCGGCAAGAATTTCGATGAAATACCGCTGACGCTCGACGAAATATTTCTCAAGCATATAGCCTGGGTGGCCTCCGGAGGGCGTCATGGCAAACAGCTTGATCTCAGCGAAACGGACATGAGAAAAGCCCCTCCCTTTGCCGGCAAAAAACTGACCTTCATGAAAGCCCCCAGCTCCACATTTGCGGAGCTGGACCTGCGCAGCGTCGAAATTCAGGCTGCGCATCTGGAAAAATCCGATTTCCGCAAGTGCCTGCTGCAAAATGCAGACCTGCGCGGATCGAATTTTACCGAGGCGCTCTTCAACCGCGCCAATTTATCAAGGGCCAACCTCAACTCGCTGTACTTTAAAAGGCAGAACGGCTCTGAATACAGCCTCCCCTGCAATTTCGACAAGGCCTCACTGTGCCAAGCCACCCTGACCGGCGCCTCCATCATGGAAGGCCGCTTCAGGGAAGCCGACCTTACCCAGGCCGACCTCAGCAACTGCGACCTGCGCAAGGCGGATTTCACCGGCGCCATCCTCGACGGAACGAAGTTCGACGGCGCCGCGCTGAACGGGGCGATCTTCGATAAAAACTGAAACTACGCCAGTTTCGGCCCCTGCTGACCGGGGTTCGCCTTGTCATGCTTCGGCGCATCCGGCAAATCAAAGATGGCAGGCTTCATGTCATTGTTCGGCTTGTTGACCGCGCCGATGAAAATGACCGCGCCGGTCTTGATGTCCTGCAATGCAAACACGAAGGAGCGGTCGAATTTGAGGTCGATGGGCTTGCGCGGAGGGGCTATCGCACTCTTCATGACGAGGGTGACCGTCGTGACGGCGGCCGCTTCGCTGCCCTCCTCATCGGTCTTGAAAACGACGTCATGGCTGGCCTTGCCGATGGCGATGTCTTTGGAGCCGCCCTTGACCAGGCGCGAGAAATCAGCTGCATTGGTAAAAGCATCACGAACACCCATGTCTTTCAGGGCGGGAATCAGGTCATGCTTTTGCTTGATGTCCAGACGCGGCAACTCGACCGTCACCGGCAGGCGGTTGAAAGTGTCATTACCCATCCATGCCGGAACCGTGGCCCCGGCCTGCTGCGACAGCCAGTCGCGCGCGCTGATATTTTCATCCCTGGGGCGGACGAGGATCAGGCGCATGGTCGGGGCCCTGTTCTCCTCGATGTTCTTCTCGCCGTAGGTGATGGCGACAGCCTGGTAGTCGCCGCCGTCCTGGTACAGGATCTGGTCTTTGCTGTAGGCCTTGTGCATGGTCGGCGTCACGGCCTTATCGCCGCCGTCCGTGGTAAAGAGGCGGCTCTCGGTTGCCCGCTTGTCGAACTTTTCCGTCCACTGGCCCTTGAAATAAAGCGCGCTGGCGAGAACGGCGAAATCGTCCTGCTTCAGCTCACCGACGATCTTGTCGATGAGGTTGTTCGTGTTCTTCCCCGCCCAGGCGTTGATTTTGTCGGAAACCGTTTTGTCGGAGAAATCCTCCGTGCTGATCTCGGCGCCGAAGATCTTCTTCAGGTCATCGGCGAAGGTAGCGTTGAGGGGCGCCAGCGCCTTGTTGGTCCAGACGCCATTCGCCGTTTTCAGATCGACCTGGCCCTGATTGCTGTTGAGCACCGCAGAATTGAGAGCCGCGAGCCTGTTGACCTGGTCATCCAGCTCTTTCGCAGCCGTGCCGAAAAGCGCTTTCGCCATTTCTTCGCGGGTGTTGTTGTCGGCGCCCTTGGCCACCATCGACAGGCAGGTCAGCGCGTTATAGGGGGAAACGATCAGATTGTCGCCCTTGTCCTCCTGGTTCTTGGCAACGGCTTTCGCAAAGGCCAGGGTCAGGCTGTTGACGTTCTTGACGGCATCCTGATCGGCAAATTGATAGGATTTTTTTGCATTGTCTTTCGGCATCGTGATATCCCCTTTACTGTTATTGGAATAATGATTCTTGAAGCGAAGCGTATGGCTGGTCAGTGCAGGACAACTAACGGACGCAACGTACAGACAAGACGCTCTCCATGTCGGAGATGCCCTGCGACCCGCTGCAGAATCGCTGAACACATGCATCGCCATAACCGGTAAGCTCGGACGACCAATAGTAATCTGTGGGGGCACGACGATCAATGAGGCAATTTATTAAATTAAACGTCCCTTTCAGGGCGCCCTTTTCGCGGTTTTGGTAAAGCACATTCAGTTCGGCTTTCGTAGGCACGCGGAAGTCCCTTTTGCCTCCGATATCGAGATCCTTGGCGTATTTTGCGGCTGCATTGAAATCCATGCTCATGGAAGCATCAACAGGAGCTGCGTACATCGGCTGGTTCGTGTCCGGGGAAATGCCAGCATAAATGGTGCCATCTTCCATCCTGTCGCCGATTTTCTGTTTTGCGTTCTCTTCGGTCATGATCTTGTTCCTTCAATAAAAGCAGCCATTCATTATGGGGCGAACGTAACTTATTTTATTGGTTATGTCAATTAAATTACGGACATTCTATCTATTTGAAAATAAAAACAAAAATACCTTATTACCATTCTGAGCGAGGCGAGGAATCTCCCTTTGTTTCAACGAGATCCTCCGGGAGCAAATCTCCCTCAGGATGACAGTGTCCGTATTTGTCAATAAACCCGCACTGGTCTATAAAGAACCATGCTCATTCGCCACTTACCAGAGACGCTGGTCAACCAGATCGCCGCCGGCGAGGTCATTGAACGGCCCGCCGCCGCGGTCAAGGAACTCGTCGAAAATTCCATTGATGCTGGTGCAGCCCGCATCGAGGTCTTTATCCGTGAAGGCGGCGCCAGCCTGATCGCCGTCAGCGATGACGGCATCGGCATGACCGCCGAGGAACTGGCAGTGGCGGTGGACCGTCATGCCACCTCCAAGCTGCCGGACGACGACCTGGTGCATATCGCCTCGCTGGGCTTCCGGGGCGAGGCGCTGCCTTCCATCGGCGCGGTCAGCCGCCTGACCCTCACCAGCCGCCCGCGCAGCGATAACAAGGCAGACGCCGCCTCGATCACCGTCGATGGCGGAAAAAAGTCCAAAATCTCCCCGGCGGCGCATCAGGCCGGCACCAAAGTCGAGATCCGCGACCTTTTTTATGCGACGCCGGCGCGGCTCAAGTTCCTGAAATCGCCGCGCACCGAGGCGCAGAATATCCGCGACGTCATCGAGCATCTGGCGATGGCCTACCCCGACATCAGCTTCAAGCTGGTGCACGACGACAAAACCGTGCTGGACTTTCCGGCCGCGCCGCAGCTGGAGCGCCTGCAACAGGTGATGGGGCGGGAATTTGCAGAGAACGCGCTGCGCATCGAGGCGGAGCGCGACGGCATCCGACTGACGGGCTATGCCGGATTGCCGACGCTCAACCGCGGCACCAGCCAATACCAGTATTTCTTCGTCAACGGCAGGCCGGTCAAGGACCGTTTAATCATAGGCGCGGTGCGCGGCGCCTATATGGATTTTCTCTCCTATGGCCGCCACCCGATGCTGTGCCTGTTCCTCCATATCCCCTCCGACCTGGTGGATGTCAACGTGCATCCGGCCAAGGCGGAAGTGCGCTTCCAGGATTCAGCATTGATCCGGGGCATGATTGTCGGCGGGCTGAAGCACGCTCTCGCCGAAGCCGGCCACCGCGCCTCCACCACCGTCGCCGGGCAGACCCTGCAATCGTTTCAGGCGCCGACATCGCCCTCCGCAATTCCCTGGGATGGCGAATACCGCCAGCACCAGCCCTCCTACAAAAACATGAAGGGCATGGCTGGCGCGCCCTATACCGGCAGCTATTACTACGATAAGAACGCCGCCTCCACGCTCCCCGGCCTGGAAGCGGCCCCTGGCGCGCGCGCGCACGAGTCGGAGGTGCAGGTTGAAGCGACGGATTTCCCGCTCGGCGCCGCCTGCGCCCAAATCCATGAAACCTATATCGTCGCGCAAACAAACGACGGCCTGGTGCTGGTCGATCAGCACGCCGCCCATGAGCGCCTGGTCTATGAACGCATGAAACGCGACCTGGCAAGCGGAGGCATCCCCCGCCAGCCCCTGCTGCTGCCGGAAGTGGTCGAGATGGACGAGCCTTCCGTGGAACGCCTGCTCTCGCGCAAGGGCGAACTGGAAGAGCTGGGCCTTTCCATCGAGAGCTTCGGCCCCGGCGCGGTCGCGGTGCAGGAAATCCCCGCCCTGCTCGGCGAAATGAATATCCAGCAGCTCGTCCGCGACCTGGCCGACGACATCGTCACCTTCGGCCAGACCATGAGCCTCAAAGAAAAACTGGAAGAAGTCTGCTCCACCATGGCCTGCCACGGCTCGGTGCGCGCCGGTAGGCGCCTGACCGCCGACGAAATGAACGCGCTGCTGCGCCAGATGGAAAGGACGCCCCATTCCGGCCAGTGCAACCACGGCCGCCCGACCTATGTGGAGCTGAAGCTGCACGACATCGAGAAGTTGTTTGGGAGGAGATAATGGCCGACCTTAGAAAATACTGCCTGATCCTCTACGGCCTCTATGGCCTCAGCGCCGTGTTGCAGTTTTTCAACAAGACCATCCTGATCGGGCTTGCCGCACTGGTCATCGCTTATTTCATGGCCACCGCCAGGAAAAAGGCCGCAGAGGACACCCCCTTTGCCAGCCATTTGCGCTGGATGCTGCGCACCTTCTGGATCGGCACGGGGGTCATCTTTCCGATCGCCATCATTATCGCCACGGCGATCGTCCTGGCATTTACAGACCTCATACCAGTCATGGTCGCCGCGAGCTTTGACAACCCCGAAGCACAGATGAACGCCATGCAGGACTATATGCAGGCGAACATGACGAAAATATCGCTGCTCACCGAACCCTTCATGCTCCTGTCCGCATTCTGGTGGCTGCGGCGCTGCTGGGTCGGCGGCATGTTGGCGAAGAACGGTAAGCCGGTGGAAAACGTCACAAGCTGGCTTTGACCAAATCCCTGAACTGCGCAATCGATTTCAATTCAGATTGAATGATATTCAGCCGTTTGCGCGCCTCGGCGTCCTCGCCCCAGGTTTCCAGCTGATAAATCTCATCGACGCAGGCGGCCCGGTAGGCTTCTTCCGGCGATATTTTTCCCGCCAGCAGCGCCAGGGCGATCATCACCGACCCTGTCGTCGCCGAGGCCGCCTGGACGACCGTGAAATCGGCGGCATCCAGGCCGTTAATGAGTTTTTCCAGCTTATCCAGCGATTCCTGCGGCTGATGGTGATACTGAATGCCCGCAACGGTTTTAAAAACAATGCCATATTTTTCCTGCATCCATCCCAGCAGCGGCAACCAGTGCGCCTGCTGCTGCTTGACAAGGGTTTCAGGGTGCGTGGCGAAATAGCACAGCAGATCGGAACCGCCGTATTCCAGCAGTTGTTCCTCCATCTCCGCACGGTCATCGCCTTTGGATTTGTCGATCATGGTATTGGTCAGCTGCGTCAGCGGCATGGTCGTGGGTTTTATCTCATTCCCCTGCCCCGCCCATTCCAGCACTATCGCCTCCGCCAGTGAGCGCGACTCCAGCAAAAGTGGATGTTTGAGCGGCGTCTTGACCGGCTTGCCGTCCAGCCGGACCGTATATCCGCCGGGAGCCGTTCCCGCCTCGGCCAGTTTATAGAATTTCTTCACTATTCCACATCCTCGAACGGGTCAGTCTTGTCGTCAGGATTGAAGTTGAAGAACTTCCAGGTTTTTTTCATGTTCGGGTCGAGCGGCGCGGTGATATCCAGTTTTTTTCCTGTCACCGGATGCGGCATAATGATGCGCCGCGCGTGCAGGTGCAGCATTTTCGGCAGCTCCGGCAGCGAGTCCAATATAGGCTGGTTATAGGCGTATTTATAATCGCCCAGCAGCGGGCATCCCATCTCAAGTGCATGGACGCGGATCTGGTGGGTGCGGCCCGTTTTCGGCCAGAAGGCCACCCAGGCCAGCTTGTTCATCGCGGTTTCCATCACCTGATAATAAGTGACGGCGGTTTTGCCCTTGTCTTCACTGACGCCGCGCATTTTCTCCCCGCCCGGGCCTTCGACCTTGGCGATAGTGGATTTTATTTTTCCCTGATGCTGGACGGGCGCCGGCACCGTGATCGCCCAGTAATATTTGCGGATGTCGCGGCTCTGAAACAGCTCGCCCATCAGCTTGGCAATGCGCGGATTGCGCGCCAGCAGCAAAATGCCCGAGGTATCCTTGTCGAGGCGGTGCACCAGGTGCGGCCGCACGCCGTCATAGATCAGCCCGTCCAGCATGCCGTCGATATGGCGGTTGATCTTCGTGCCGCCCTGCGTGGCAAGGCCGGCCGGCTTGTTGATGGCGATGATATGCTCGTCTTTATAGAGGACGAGCGACTGGATGAAATCGAGGTCTTTTTTCGTCAGGCCCTTCTCGTTTTTCGGGATCGGAACCGCCAGCTGCGGCGGGACGCGGATCAACTGGCCTTTGACGAGGCGCGTGTCGCCCTTCGCCCGCTTGCCGTCCACCCGCAGCTGGCCAGTACGCAAAATCTTTTGCAGGTTGCTGAAAGTCGCCTCGGGATAATTTTTTTTCAGCCAGCGGTCGAGGCGGACGCCGTCATCTGCTTCTGCAACTGTTACGTTATCAACCATCAGGACAACACTCCGCGAATAAGGTGCACAGCGAGGAATATCACTGCGAGAGAAAGGGCGACGGAAGCAAAAACATAGAAAAACGCCGGCAGGTACTGGTCGGTATCCACCAGTTTCAGGACATCAAAGGAAAAGGCTGAAAAAGTGGTAAAACCGCCCAGGAACCCCGTCACCAGAAAGGCGCGGGTTTCCAGCGACACCTGCCATTTCAGCGCCATGGCCTCCATGAGAGCGCCAATGATAAAGGAACCCAGCACATTCACCAGCAACGTGCCATAGGGAAACCCGCCTCCCAAAAGGCTGTTGGTGCCGGCAATAGCGTAATGACGTGTTACAGAACCCAGTCCCCCGCCCAAGGCAATCGCCAAGATCATGTTCATGATGGCTGCCCTTTTTCCTTGCGGAGCTTATCCCAGTAATCGATCCTCTTTTTGATCTCGCGCTCGAAACCGCGCTCGACCGGCGTATAGAAACGCTGCCGCTGCATGTCGTCGGGAAAATAATTCTGGCCGGAAAAGCCATGCTCTGTGTCGGGGTCATATTCATAGCCCTTGCCGTAGCCGATTTCTTTCATCAGCTTGGTCGGCGCATTCAGGATGTGCTTCGGCGGCATCAGCGAGCCGGTCGATTTCGCCATTGCCTTTGCCGTGTTATAGGCCACATAGGAGGAATTGGACTTCGGCGCCGTCGCCAGGTAGATCAACGCCTCGGAGAGCGCCAACTCCCCCTCCGGGGAGCCCAGACGCTCGTATATATCCCAGGCGCCGAGACAGATCGTCATCGCCTGCGGGTCGGCAAGGCCGATGTCTTCCACCGCCATCCGCACCATGCGCCGCGCGATATAGCGCGGGTCTTCGCCGCCATCGAGCATGCGGCAGAACCAGTAGAGCGCCGCGTCGGCATCGGAACCGCGCACCGATTTATGCAGGGCGCTGATGAGATTATAGTGCCCTTCCTGCGCCTTGTCGTAGAGCGGGGCGCGTTTTTGCACCAGTTTGGTCAATGCCGCGACATCCAAAGCGCCGCGCTTCTGCACCTGAAAAACCTGCTCGGCCAGGTTCAGGATATACCGCCCGTCCCCATCGGCCATTGTGAGCAGGCTCTGGCGCGCTTCCGGCGTCAGGGGCAAAGGACGGTTCAGGCTTTTTTCCGCGCGTTGCAGGAGAATTTCAAGGGCCGCCTCATCCAGACGGTTAAGGATGAGCACCTGACAGCGCGACAGGAGGGCGGCATTCAGCTCAAAGGAGGGATTCTCGGTGGTCGCGCCGACCAGCGTCACCGTGCCGTTCTCAACATAGGGCAGGAAAGAATCCTGCTGCGACTTGTTGAAGCGGTGGATTTCATCGACGAACAGAAGGGTGCCGCGGCCGAGTTTGCGGCGGTGGGTGGCGGAGTCAAACACCTTGCGCAGGTCGGCAACGCCCGTGAATACCGCGGAAATCGCCTCAAAATGCAAATCGGTGTGCTGCGCCAGCAACCGCGCCAGCGTCGTTTTGCCGCAACCCGGCGGGCCCCAGAAAATCAGCGACGATATTTTCCCCTGCCCGGCCATGCGGGCCAGCGGCCCGTCGTCCTTCAGCAGATGATCCTGCCCGACCACATCGTCAAGCTGCTGCGGCCGCAGCAAATCCGCCAGAGGCCGCGGCGCCCCTTCGCTCTTGTCTTCTATTGCGGCCTCGAAAAGGTTGCTCATCCGCTGATCGTCAGGTTCATCACCCGGCTGCCCCGCTGGAGTTGCATCTGCCACTGTTTAAGAGTGTCCACCTGCAGCAGTTTTTGCAGCTGCTTCACCGAGGAGACCTTCTCGCCATTGATGGAAAGCAGGATATCGCCCTTAGCAAGCCCCAGCCGCGCGGCAGTGCCGCCCTGCACGCCGATAACGACAACGCCGGACTCCAGCGCCAATTGCCCGACATCCTCGACCAGGGCCGGAGAAATATTGGCGACCACCGCGCCGGAGAGGGGATTCGCGCCTTTAATCGCAGTTTCGTCACGCGGCGGGTCTTCCGGCGGCGCTACGGCGGTCATCGACACATCAAAGGTTTTCCCGGCGCGGAAGACCTGCAACTGGATAGAGCTGCCGACAGCTATGGTCGCCAGGCGGAATTTCAGCGCTTCCGGGTCCTGCACCTCCTTGCCGTTAATGGCAATGACCACATCTCCCGCCTTGATCCCCGCCTTGGCGGCTGGGCTATTCGGATAAATATGGTTGACGAGCGCGCCTTGGGCCCTTTTCAAGCCAAGGCTTTCGACCATATCCGGCGTAATCACCTGAGCGGAAATACCCGTCCACGGGCGCACCACCTTATTGCCGTGCTTCGCGGCCTCGATGATGGTTTTCACCATATTGGCGGGAATGGCGAAGCCGATGCCCAGCGAACCGCCGTCCTTGGAAAAGATCGCGCTGTTGATGCCCATCAGGCGGCCCTGCGTATCAATCAGCGCGCCGCCGGAATTGCCGGGGTTGATCGCCGCGTCGGTCTGGATAAAAAAGCTGTAGTCGGAAATGCCCACGTCGGTGCGCGCCACGCCGGAGACGATGCCGCTGGTCACCGTCTGACCGACGCCGAAAGGGTTGCCGATCGCCAGCACGATGTCGCCCACTTCCACCGCGTCGCTGTCGGTCAGCTCCAGCACGGGGAGTTTCACGCCCTTGGTGTTGATCTTGAGAATGGCAAGGTCGGTCCGGGCGTCGGCCAGCAGTTTTTCCGCCGGGAACTCCTGCCCGTCCGCCATCACCACGTTGATTTCCGTCGCATCCTTGATCACATGGTTGTTGGTGGCGATCACGCCGTCGCTATCGACGATGACGCCGGAACCGAGGGAGTTTTCAATCCTCTGGCGCACCGGGCCGCCGAACTGCGGCGCATTGAAAAACTGGTTGAAGAACGGATCGTTGAAAAACGGGCTGATGGAACGCACCCGCTCCTGCACCACGTGCTTGGCGTAGATGTTGACGACAGCCGGTCCGGTCTTTTTGACCAGCGGCGCAAAACTCTGCTGCACCGGAAGGTCGGCATGGGCAGCCCCGGAAAACAGGATCGCCAGCACAAATCCGAAAATAATCTTGAATGACGTTTTTTGCATGTTGATACCCTCATTTAGCACCATGAAAAAAGGCGGAAGACCCAAGCCTTCCGCCTTTTTTATAGCTTATTTCACAAAGCTTAACCAGCGGCGGCTTTTTTCTTTGCCGGACCGGGAGCCTTCTTGGATTTCTTTTCTTCGGCGACAGGCGCTGCAGGAGCATCCGTATCCGCGCCGGTGGGGCCGCTATCCTGGCCTTTGGCGGTGCGGTCGCGGTCAACCAGCTCGATAATGGCGAGCGGAGCGTTGTCGCCATAACGGAAGCCGGCCTTGAGGACGCGGGTATAACCGCCCTGGCGTTCCTTGTAGCGGGGGCCGATCACGTCGAATAATTTCTTGAGCAGGACATCATCGCGCAGGCGGGAATGCGCCAGGCGGCGGCTGGCAAGGGTGCCCTTCTTGGCCAGGGTAATCAGCTTCTCGACGAAGCCGCGCAGTTCCTTGGCTTTCGGCAATGTGGTCGAGATTTGCTCGTGTTTCAGCAGAGCGACGGCCATGTTGGCGAACATCGCTTTGCGGTGTGTTGTTGTTACGCCGAGTTTACGGCCCGATTTTCCATGACGCATAACGACGCCCTCCTTCTACTGTCGCCTTACGCATAAGGCGGATTAAACGAGCAATACCCTGACATCAGCAGTACTGCTTGGGGAGCCAACCCTGGTTAATTTAGAACGGCTCTTCGAGTTTCTTCGCCAGTTCCTCGATATTTTCCGGCGGCCAGCCTTCGACTTTCATGCCGAGGTGCAGGCCCATGCTGGTGAGGACTTCCTTGATCTCGTTCAGCGACTTGCGACCAAAGTTCGGGGTGCGCAACATGTCGCCTTCCGTCTTCTGGACCAGGTCACCGATATAAATGATGTTGTCGTTCTTGAGGCAGTTCGCCGAACGCACGGAAAGTTCCAGCTCTTCCACTTTGCGGAGCAGGTGGCGGCTGAAGGGCAGTTCGTCCTTCGCCTCTTCCTTGGTAACGGCATCCGGCTCCTGGAAGTTGACGAATACCTGTAGCTGGTCTTGCAGGATGCGCGCCGCATAAGCGACCGCGTCTTCCGGCTTGATCGTGCCGTTGGTTTCAATGTCCAGGACCAGTTTGTCGTAGTCGGTGATCTGGCCGACGCGGGTGTCTTCGACCTTGTAGGAAACGCGGCGCACCGGGCTGAAAATGCTATCGACCGGAATGAGGCCGATGGGCGCGTCTTCCGGACGGTTTTGCACGGCGGGGCGATAGCCCTTGCCGGTGCTGACGATCAATTCAATGTTCAGCTTCGCCTTGTTGCCAAGCGTGCAGATCACGAGATCCGGGTTGGTAATCTCGATGTCGGCGCTGGTTTCGATCATGCCGGCCTTCACTTCGCAGGGGCCTTCCGCCTTGAGATGCATTTTCTTGGAGCCTTCGGCGTGCATGCGCAGCGAGATGTTCTTGATGTTGAGGACAATGTCCGTCACATCTTCGCGAACGCCGTCGATAGAGGAAAACTCGTGCAGAACCCCGTCAATCTTGATGGAGGTGATGGCTGCGCCCTGCAAAGACGACAGCAGCACACGACGCAGCGCGTTGCCGAGCGTCAGGCCATAGCCGCGTTCCAGCGGCTCGACGACCACCGTACCAAAGCGTTGCGTATCCTTAGATGTGCTTACTTCAACTCTGTTCGGCTTAATAAGCTCTTGCCAGTTTTTCTGTATCAAGGTCATCCCCTCTTTGCATCATTAGTCAATTATAAAACAGGCGCCGAAAAAACAGGCGCCCTACCCGTATAAAGTTTAAACCCTGCGAGCCTTGCGCGGACGGCAGCCGTTATGCGGAACGGGTGTAATGTCCTTAATGGAATTGATGATAAATCCAACCGACTGAAGCGCGCGCAGCGCCGACTCGCGTCCTGAACCGGGGCCCTTGACGAGCACTTCCAGCGTCTTGACGCCATGCTCTTTCGCCTTGATGCCGGCATCTTCTGCGGCGATCTGCGCTGCATAAGGGGTCGATTTACGCGAACCCTTGAAGCCTTTATGGCCGGCGGTGGACCATGCCAGGGTGTTGCCTTGCGCGTCGGTGATCGTGACGATCGTATTGTTAAAGGTGGAGTTCACGTGCGCCGTCGCCGTCGTAACGTTTTTACGTTCCTTCTTGCGCGCTTTCGGCGCCGATTTCTTCTGCTCAGCCGCTTCTGTTTTCGATTTTTGTTCTTTAGCCATTTTTTGTCCCACTCTCAGATATTATTTCTTGGTTGCCGCCATCTTCTTGCCGGTGACCGTCTTGCGCGGGCCCTTGCGTGTGCGCGCATTCGTGCGCGTACGCTGGCCATTCACAGGCAAGCCCTTGCGGTGACGCAGGCCGCGATAGCAGCCGAGATCCATCAAACGCTTGATGCTCATCGCCAGTTCGCGGCGCAGTTCGCCTTCCACCTTATGCTTGGCTTTAATTAAATCACGGATGCGGTTCAATTCATCTTCGGTCAAGGCGTTGACGCGCTTGCCCCAGGCAACATTCGCTGCCTCAAGAATTTTCTTCGCACTAGTACGGCCAATACCAAACACATATGTCAGCGCAATGCCGACAACTTTTTCTGCTGGTATATTGACACCTTCGATACGTGCCACGCGGATACTCCTAAAAATTACTCAATTCCTATCAGCAGACCACCCGCCGACCACACGCCATGCAGCCCTTTTTTGACAAAGGGATGCAAAATCTTTTCGCTGTCTCTAAAACAGCGAGTTCGCGCATTATAAGACTCAGGAAGGAAACGTCAACAATATATTTACCCTATTTGAGGTAAAACAGCACTTTTTTGCCCTTAACCGCACATGCGGGGGGGCGGCGGCTTATCAGAGTCGCTGTCCGGCTTCAAAACAGCCTCGATTTCGGCCGTGACATCCTCCATAGCCGCCATCCCATTGACTATCTTGAGCATTCCCCGGCTCTTGTAAAAGGGGAGAATCGGGGCTGTCTGGCCATGATAAACCTTCAGCCGTTCACGGACGGTCGCCTCGTTATCATCCGCCCGGCGGGTAAATTTGCCGTTGGCGTGGCATTTATCGCACGAATCGGCCTGAGCGGGCTTTTTGAACTTGTCATGATAACCCTCCCCGCAGCCGGAACAGGTGAACCGCCCGGAGATTCGCTCCACCAGCTTGTCGTCATCGACTTCCATCCGCACCACGCCGTCCAGCTTGATGCCCTTTTCCTTGAGCATTTTCTCAAGGGCTTCGGCCTGCGCCACGTTGCGGGGGAACCCATCCAGGATAAAGCCGTTTTTGCAGTCGGCCCTGTCCAAGCGCTCCGAAATCATCTTGATGGTGATTTCATCGGGAACCAGCTTGCCTTCGTTGATGATCGCCTCGACCTGCTTGCCGAGGGGCGTGCCCGCCTTGACATTCTCCCGGAAGAGATCTCCCGTCGAGATTTGCACGACACCGTACTTCTCCATCAACAGGCGCGATTGCGTACCCTTGCCGGCGCCGGGAGGTCCCAGAAGGATAATTCTCATTTCCGCGACCCCCGCAGTTTCGATTTTTTAATCAGGCCCTCGTACTGGTGCGCGATCAGGTGGGAATGGATCTGCGCCACCGTATCCATCATGACCGACACCGTAATCAGCAGGCTGGTGCCGCCGAAGTAGAACGGCAGGCTGAATTTAGCGATCAGGACTTCAGGCAGCAGGCACACAAACACCAGATAGGCGGCGCCGATGACGGTGATCCGCGTCAGAACGTAATCAAGGTAATCGGCCGTCGATTTGCCGGGGCGGATGCCGGGCACGAAGCCGCCGTATTTGCGGAGGTTTTCCGCCGTCTCGTCCGGGTTAAAAACGATCGCCGTGTAGAAAAACGCGAAGAAGACAATCAAGGCGCCGTACAGCACCATATAGGCGGGCTGGCCGTGCTGCATATAGCGCGACACCGCATCCATGATCTCATTGCCGCCGCCGGCTCCGGAAAAGCCGACGATGGTCAGCGGCAACAGCAGCAGCGACGACGCAAAAATCGGCGGAATGACGCCGGAAGTGTTCATCTTCAGCGGCATGTGGCTGGCGTCGCCGCCGGACATGCGGTTGCCCACCATGCGCTTGGGATATTGCACCACCACGCGGCGCTGCGCCCGTTCCACAAACACGATAAAGCCGACCACCGCCACCACCATGAACAGCATGCCGATGATGGTCAGGGTGGAAATCGCCCCTTCGCGGCCCAGAGCCAGCGTTCCCGCCACGGCAGTTGGAATGCCGGCGACGATACCGGAGAAGATAATCAGCGAGGTGCCGTTGCCGACGCCGCGGGCGGTGATCTGCTCACCGAGCCACATCAGGAAGATGGTGCCGCCGACGATGGTGATGATGGTGCTGATACGGAAGAAAATGCCGGCGGAGATAACGGCGGAGCCTGACGACCCCTGCATATTTTCAAGCCCCACCGCCAGGCCGTAAGCCTGGATGATGGAAAGAACAATGGTAAAATACCGGGTGTACTGGTTCAGCTTCTTGCGGCCCGCCTCACCCTCTTTTTTCATCGCCTCAAGGCGGGGGTTCATCGACGTCAGGAGCTGGATGATGATGGAGGCTGAAATATAGGGCATGATGTTCAGCGCAAAAATACTCATGCGGTGCAGGGCGCCGCCGGAGAACATGTCAAACATGTCCAGCACGCCGCCGGATTTCTGCTGGAAAATCTGCTGCCAGACGTGCGGGTCAATCCCCGGCAGCGGGATATATGTGCCGATCCGGAAGATAATCAGCGCCCCCAGGGTAAACCAGAGACGCTGTTTCAATTCTTCTGCTTTGGCAAGCGCGCCAAAATTCAGGTTGGCGGCGAATTGCTCGACGGCTGATGCCATGTGGGAACCCCTCTTATTGCTTGTCTGACAATACTCTAAGCGGTGATCAATGGACGGTCAATACAGAAAGGGAGAGCGCCCATCATCCTGGAATATAAAGGAAAAACAGCGCACAAAAGAAAACCCCCGCCTTCGTTAAAAGGCGGGGGGAATTTTACTTCTTTGCGGCCTTCGCGGCCTTCGCAGCCTCTTTGACCCGCTCTTTCTTCGGCAGTTTGCCCTTCAGGAGCTTATTGACCTTGGCAGGCAAAATTTCGATTTTGCCGCCGGATTTTTCGATCGCCTTCACAGCGCCGGCAGAAGCACCGGTCACGATAAAGGTCGCTTTTACCGTCAGGGCGCCTTTACCCGCCAGCAGGCGCAAGCCGTCACCGGCGCGGCGGATAATGCCCGCCTCGATCAGTGCGGCTGCATCGACCGGTTTTGCTGCGGAGATCTTTTTGGAAGTGAAAGCTTCCTGAATGTCGTCAAGATTGACGGCAGCAAAAGAATTTGCGGTGAAATTGTTGAAGCCGCGCTTTGGCATACGGCGCAGGAGGGACATCTGACCGCCCTCAAACCCCTTGATAGACACGCCGGAACGCGCCTTCTGGCCTTTGACGCCGCGGCCGCAGGTCTTGCCTTTGCCGCAACCGATGCCGCGACCGACGCAGATAGGAGCCTTACGGGCGCCGGGATTATCTCTTAATTGATTGAGTTTCATTTTCTTTATCCTTATTCCTTTTGAGAGCTTACGCAGCCTCTTCGACGATGACGAGATGCTTCACAACCTCAACCATGCCGCGAATGGCCGGAGTATCTTCCAGCACCTTCGAACGATGGCGCTTGTTCAGCCCCAAACCAATCAGCGTCGCCTGCTGCGCGTCAATGCGTCCGATCGGGCTGCCGATCTGGGTGACCTTGATTTTCTTGCCGGACTTTGCCGGTGCTGCCGCTTTTTTCGGAGCCGCTGCCGCCTTCGGCGCTGCTGCCTTCTTTGCCGCAGGTTTCTTTGCTGCCTCAACCATCAGACTTCTCCTTCGTATCATCCTTGCGGCCCAAAATCTCGTTGACGCGGCGCCCACGACGGCTGGCCACGGAACGGGGGCTTTCCATCAGTTCGAACGCCGCCAAAGCCGCCTTCACCATGTTATAGGGGTTCGACGAACCGAGTGACTTCGCCACAACGTCCTGAATGCCCAAAACTTCAAAAACAGCGCGCAGCGGGCCGCCGGCGATAATGCCGGTACCGGGAGATGCTGTACGCAGGCGCACATAACCGGCGCCAAAGCGTGCTTCGATGTCGTGATGCAGGGTGCGGCCTTCACGCAGCGGAACGCGGATCATCTTGCGCTTCGCCTGGTCGGTCGCCTTCTTGATGGCTTCCGGGACTTCGCGGGACTTGCCGGAACCGACGCCGATGCGACCGCGGCCATCACCCACGACCATGATCGCGGCGAAACCCATGCGGCGTCCGCCCTTCACGGTCTTGGAAACGCGATTGACTGCGACCAGGCGTTCGACGAGTTCGCCGCCTTCGCTGTCGCGGTCTTTATCTTTGCGTTCTCTTGATGATTTTTCAGGTTTTGCCATTATTTTTTTCCTTTAAAATGAGAGGCCGGCTTCGCGCGCCGCTTCAGCCAAAGCCTTGACGCGCCCGTGATACATATAAGACCCGCGGTCAAACGCCACTTTTTCAACGCCGGCCTTTTTCGCGCGCTCCGCCACCAGTTTGCCGACGGCCTGGGCTGCATCCTTGTTGCAGGTGCTTTTCAGCACCTTTTTCAGGTCGGCTTCCATCGTCGAGGCCGATGCCAGGGTCGTGCCGGTCGCGTCATTAATGACCTGCGCGTAGATATGCTGCGTTGAACGGTGCACGCTTAAACGCGGGCGGTTGTTCTTTTCAGACGCCTTCTTCAGTACTTTACGGACCCGCCATTCGCGGCGTTGCTTCGATTCAACTTTGCTCATTTCAGCCTCTGTTACTTCTTCTTGCCTTCTTTACGACGGACATGCTGCCCTTCGTACCTGATCCCCTTACCTTTGTAAGGTTCTGGCGGTTTCAACGAATAGATTTCGGCAGTCACCTGGCCTACTTTCTGCTTATCAATGCCGGAGATTTCGATTTCCGTCTGCTTCGGCACCTTGATTTCAATTCCGGCGGGGGTCTTGTAATCCACCTCATGGCTGAACCCGATCTGGAGAACCAGGTCCTTGCCCTTCAGCGCCGCGCGGAAACCGACGCCTTCAATCAGAAGCTTTTTCTGATAGCCGGCAGTGACGCCCTTAATCATGTTCCTGACGTTTGCCGCCGTGGTTCCCCACATATCCTTGGCGAAGCGCGCTGTGGACAAGGGTTTCAACGTGATCGCCCCGTCCTTGACCTCTGCGAAAATGTCATCAACAAGATCAAGCGTCAGCTCGCCCATTTTTCCCTTCACTGCCAGCTTCTTGCCGTTGACTTTGATGTCAACGCCGGCGGGGATCTTGATCGGGTGTTTAGCAATTCTTGACATGGCTACATACTCTCAATTAAAAGACCCGGCAAAGCAACTCGCCGCCAACGTTCGCTTCGAGCGCTTCTTTATCAGAAAGCACACCGCGCGGCGTGGACAGGATTGAAATGCCGAGACCGTTATAAACACGGGGAACTTCCGAGATCTTCGAATAAACACGACGTCCCGGCTTGGAGATACGGGCGATTTCCTTGATGACCGGCTGGCCTTCGAGGTATTTCAGCTCGACGCTCAGCTCAGCCGCACCGTTGTCTTTTTTCGTGACGCTGTAATCGCGGATATAGCCCTCGCGTTTCAGCACATCCAGCACGTTAATGCGGTGCTTTGACGCGGGACTCGAAACAGCGGACAGCCTCGCTGCCTGGCCGTTCCGGATACGTGTCAGTAAATCGCCAAGAGGATCATTCAGCATAACCATATGTATATTCACTCGGCGGCATGTACGGGGCCGTCACGGAATTTCTCGGCTTTGAAATGCTCGATGGCGAATTCAAAGTCATGGGCATGGCGCCGTTTGGCGACGCCAAACGATTCGACGTTTCCAAGCTGATTGAATGGAACGCCGAAGGATACAAGATCAACACGAATCTGGTGAACTGTATCGGCGCGCGGCGCTACAAACGCGACGGCAAAGGCACGTATTTCTCTCCCAAGCTGATTGATATGTGGGGCCCGGTCCGCGAAGGCGATGAAATCGACGAACCCTACGTTCACGTCGCCGCGGCCGTGCAGAAGACACTCGAAGAAGTTGTGCTGGCCCTGACCAAGCACTATCTCGGCGACTACATCAAGCAGACGCAACGGCTTTGCTACGCGGGTGGTGTGGCACTCAATGTCAAATGCAACCAGCGCCTGATCGATGCCATCAAACCGCACGGGGAACTCTTTGTGCAGCCGGCTGCCAGCGACGCCGGCACTGCGCTCGGGGCTGCCACGTATGCCGCGAGCGAACTGGGCGAAAAGATTCAGCCGATGGTCCACGCGTACCTAGGGCCGGAATATACGGCGGACGAGATTGAAGCAGCCTTGAAGAAGCGCGGAGTCCGCTATGAACGGTGCGCCTCCATCACCGATACCGCCAGCGACCTGCTCGCGAGGGGCGAAGTGGTCGCGTGGTTCCAGGGACGGATGGAATTCGGTCCCCGTTCGCTCGGCAACCGCAGCATCCTCGGCAACCCCGCCAGCCGAGGTGTGGCCGACATGATCAATGCGCAGATCAAATACCGTGAACGCTGGCGTCCGTTCTGCCCGTCGATGCTCGACCGTGTGGCGCCGGAAATCCTGCAGACACAGCATCCGTCGCCGTACATGACCTTCACGTTTGATGTCGCCGAGAGCTGGAAAGCGAAGATCCCCGAAGTCGTGCACGAGGACGGCACCGCGCGTCCGCAGATTGTCACGCCCCTTAGCAACGGGCGCTACTACGAATTGATCAGCAAATTCGCCGCGAAGACTGGCATTCCGGTTTTGCTGAACACATCACTCAACCGCCGTGGCGAACCGATGGTCTGTTCACCGGAAGACGCGTTGAATATGTTTTACGGGAGTGACCTGCAGAATCTCGCGATGGGTGATTTTCTGGTCAAGAAGTCCGGCGAGACGCCACAAGCTTAACCGCGGAAGTGATAGCGGTAAACGCGTTCACCCAAGGGGACAAAACTGGGATCCGTGCCCGTTGAAGTATCGGGCTGATTCCCAGGTGAGGCGAGGAAGACGCCTTCCTCGTTCACGAATCCGCTTTTCAGGACCAGATATAATCCCTTGTCCCGGTGAAAAGCCCGCATCGGTTTGAGCGCCTGAAAGCTGGCCGGCAAATCCAACACTTCGATCATCGACGCATTCTTGTCCAGATGTTGATGCCAACCATCAAAATCAGCAATCAGTTTTCCAGGACCGCTGTCCGCCACACGCCGGTCAATCACCCACGACCAGGGGAAGTTGTGCCAGCTGATGGCGGCGATAGCACAGGACAGGAGAACTGCCAAGATGATGGCGATTTTTTTCATTGGAGGGTAGTTGATGGTGAATCATCCCGCAGGTGATAGATGGCTAAACGTGGATTCTTCTTGGCTTTCAATATCCGCTCAATAGCACGGGTCTTCTCCAAGGATGCGAACTCTTTGCTCGCGACAATGACCAGATTGTCACCCAGGCGTATTGTGGTATGGGTATGCCCGCGTTGATGTTGCTCGAAGCGACGGTTGAGATCGTTGGTTGAGCCGATGTAGTGCCGTCCCGTCGAGCCTCGGAGAATATAGACCCACGCTCGCATTTGGAAAAAGTTGGTGCCAGGGGGGAGAGTTGAACTCCCGACCAAGGGCTTATGAGTCCCCTGCTCTACCACTGAGCTACCCTGGCATGGCTGAATCGTACCGCCAAAAGGGAGAATACGAAAAGCGGCGCTACATTAGCGGGAGAAAATTTCAACGGTTTTGTGCGAGTCAGATTTTGCCGCACCGGCCCTGAATGCAGCCTTTCTCCTTGAATGCCATTCATCACAGTGACAATCTCACACAGAACGTGAAACGGTTCATGCCTTCTAAAACAGTCGGGACAAAGCCAAGCGAGGTGCCGTTCACATGCGTATTGTTGTCGGACTATTGAGTCTCGTTGGAATTGCGGGCTGGTCCGGGTTGCTATGGGTTGGGTCAGTCATGGCCGGGATGGGCGATGGCGCTCCCCCACGCCATTCACCATTTGATTTTTTAGCTTTTTTGCCTTTTGGCTATTTTACTTTTATCTTGATCACCTGCTTGGTCCGGCACCCCACGAAATCCTGGGTTTGGGCCAGCGCAGTGGCACACGTCAGCGCCATTCCAATGTTGTTGCTACTGTTCATGATTCACCCACCTCTCGGCATCCTCCTTCTGGGCTATATCGGTCTGTGGTGGCTGATGTTTCGCAAAGCTTACGCGCCGGATCAGATTACCCGGGGTCAGCTATGGGCGGGCGCAGGTTTGGTTTGCCTGTCGGGCGCCACTTTGTTTTTTTTGATATACGCCGTTTTTTACTGGCAACGTGGCTCAATACCCGACGGATTTATAATGGCCGCGATCAGTTTAGTTCCGGGAATTTGCAGTTTTCTGACGTTTCGCCAGTTGAGAAAAGTCAGGGTCAACAACCAGTCAGAACAGATTCCTCCTTGAATCCAGCAGCGGTTCAATTCCGATGCGCCTTGTGGCATACGGTGCAGGATTCCGTCACGCGCTTAAAATCTTTATCCGCAGCCATCACATCGATGGGAGGATTTTTCAACCGTTGGTGAAAGGCAGTCATGGCTTGTTCTGATTCCATCAGTTTGCTCCGGAAATCCTTTCCCCTTTCATCGGTCACAGGATGACGCAGCAATTCCTTGAGTAGCTCCTGCAACATCAATGCTTCATGGGCGGGATCGAGATCAGGATTGGCAGCGGGTGCTTTGTACCCGGCCTTTTTGATCATCTTCAAGTGCTCCATGTATTCGTCGATCTCAACCATGACATCGGCCAGATGCGAGACCTGAGACTTTTCGGGGAAATTGTCCGGAAGCAATTTCAACTCTGCAGCCGATGGTGGCTGAAAATACTCCACACTCTTGTAGAGCCCCGTATAGTTCGGAGCCGTCCCCGCCAGTTTCAACCACGCGACCGCCTGGTCCGGTGTCCAACCTTCCCCGGCCATGCAGATCACTGCGGCGGCGGCCGGTCCGCGATGCAGGCCATGATGACAATGGATGAAAACCGGACCTGGCAGCGTTTCCGCCGCTTTCACCAGCCGGACTGCTTGATTCGTCGGGACGCCGTCGTACCCGATCGGCAAATGCACGTATTTCATCCCAAATTTGCGCGCCGTTTCCACATCGGGCTTGGCGCCATCGACGGTGATGATGGTCTTGATCCCCCGCGCCTTGAGTTCCGCAAAGCCTTCTTCGCCTTCCGGAGCCGACCCGGAATAGAGCCGCGGCGTCACTTGATAGAAATTCTCGATTCCTTTGCCTTGGAGAGTGTGAATGGAAGCAGGCACAGCTTTCGCAGGAGCCTCTTCGGCGTGTCCAATCCCCAGAACACAAATGACAGTGACTAGCAGGAAGAGCCTGAACAAAGCAGACATTATCTTTAGCAAGGATGTCACGCGCTCTTTATAAATAAGATGCGAGAGAAGCTGCAAGCCTACAGGTTATTTATTCACCGGGTGCAGTATGATTGGCTGTTATTATAGTGCTCCAAGAACGCAGGCTAAAGCCTGCGACTACAGGCCTGCACGTCATTTCTTTCGTTGCAAGGACGCAGGGTAAAGTCTGCGACTACGGGGAATGGCGGATCTTGCGCACGCGATATTTCAACAGTGTGCCATTGGCTGATGTGGAAAGAATGTTCGCCGGGAAAGGCTGGCCGGCATACGTCTTGAGCGTGACATTCTCCATCTCCAATCCCTCCGGCAAAAAGATTTCCGTCGGTGATTGTTCGGCACGCGCGAAACGGCGCGGGGCTCTGATTTCCAATTGCGCGTGATCCGCGTCGTCGGACGGAAGCCAGCGGGCGATGCTGCCCCATTGATGTTGTTCGGCACCCCAGTAGGAGGAGCCGATCTTTTTGCGCCAGTCGCCGGGGAAACGAACTTCGCCCCCTACGGCACCCTTCTGCACCGTTACCCGGTGATGCGTGTCTTCCTGGAGTATCTGCAGGCTGGCGAAGTCTGGAACGGCGCCCGGCGAAATAATCGCGCCGTAACGACCATGGCGCGGACCGACACCGTGATTGACGATCAAATACACAAACCGGCGTTCGAACATGGTGCGGTAGTGTTTCCGGTGTTGCAGTTCCATCGGGTCGGCCCGTTGCGGATCATTCAAATCCGCATGACAACCGCGCCGTGTTTCCACCACCAGTTGCGCATCGGTCAGCAGATGAATGCCGACATTGCGCAGAAAGAGCGTGTCGCCCGCTTTCACTTCGTGAATGCCGTCCTCCCGGATATCCAATGTGGTGCCGTTCCGCGAATAGGCGCTGCCCTCAATTACCGGCGCAAAGAACAGGGTCGTGAAAACCGGATCGGCGGCATCGCACCGGATCAGTGTCCCCAGCATCACCAACGCTTGCGGCGTCACGAAGACGCTCTTATTCGCCCGCAAGGTGTCTTGTCCTGCGGGAGCCAGCACATATTGAAGCCCCATCACGGCGAGTTCGTCACCGGCAATGCCGCTGGAAAACGTGCTCTGGCCATAGCCTTCCGGAGGCGGTTCGATCGCGTCGCACCGTGTCACGCCCATGATCCGCCGCCAGTTCATCGTCGGAATAGTGGTGAAATCGTATTCGCGTCCGTCGCTCATCAGCGCGATGGAAAATTCGGCAATGGAAGAACTATAGACGTGACCACCCAGCATGGATTTCCACGTGGAGGTGCGGGCCGAGCTCATTCGCACGGCGGCGAACCAGTCGGGCTGGCGCGCGAGGAGGTATTCGCTCTCGGGATAATAGCGGATACCTCCCAGCCGTTTCGGATCGCCTTGGATCGGCTTGGGTACGCTGCCCAGCATCAAGCCGGTCACCCAATCGAATTCCGTCAGCGATAACGGCCGACCCTCTTGATCGACGCTCCGGAGATAATCCGCCACGGCGGCGCGGAACACTTCCTTGTCTTGCGGCGGAAGGTCCGTCATCAAGCCCAGCATCAGCATGCCGAGAAATTCGCGACCATAAATGGCGCCCGGCGATGAAATGCCGCGATCCGCGGAGAACGGGGCGACGCGGCCGCGCCAGACGTTGCGGGCGAAGAATTCGCGGATTGTCCCGACGTGAAGTTCACGGAGATTATCGGAGATTTGCCAGGGGGTGCCCTGGGTCAAATAGAGCCATTCGGCCTGGGTGCTGAGCGCATGGTGGCCGTACCCGACATTGATGCCGTGGCCGTGGAAATGATAGCTCCAGTCCGCCTGCAATCCCTCGCTGCCCGTGGCCCGCCCCATGGCGATCGGGATTTGACTCATCACGGTCTTGATCCATTGCGGATCGTTCAATACCAAGCCACGCAGGAGACCGGTCGTCAGGACTGCCAGATTGTTCGACCCGCTGGTGATCGGCGGACGGGTGATGCCGTTTTCGCGGTCCATCGCGAACGTTTTGCAGGGCATATGCTGGACGTCTTCGATGATCAACTGGCGCAAGTCTTCCGGCACGGCATCACCCAGCACCAACAGGTGGTCGAGCAGCGAACCGGCATACATGATGTCCCAGTAATACCAACTGCCGTCGCGGGGCTGATCGGGCCGGACGTATTTCTCGCCGAACCGCAGGCCGGCGATGATCCGTTCCAGCACTTCGGGTTTCTGGTAGTGGCGTGAGAACGGGCACCGCCACATTCGCGCGACTTTGTAGACTTCGCCAAAATAGTGGGTGCCGTAGGTGAACAACGAATGGGGCAACGGTTCGCCGTGGGCATTGCCATGCCCGGGATTGCCCGGGGCCCAGATTTGGCGCGCCAGGATGGTGTCCACGAGACTGTCGAGACCGCTCACGGCGTGGCTGACAAATTCCCGCGTGGCCGGCGGAGCGCCCCCTCCGGTGGCCAGGAAGACAAAGCGTTCGCGGATGGTTTGCAGCGCCGACTGTTCAGTGGTGTTCATCGAGTTGGTCGCTTTTTGTCAGAATCAGCCGGGAAGTCAATCACGCAATACCGTAGTTTCCCCATGTTTAGAAAGTGCAGCTTTTTCAGAGACCCTGTCCATTCACTTTTCAGGGTTGGCTGCTATCGTGACGGCCATGCAACTCACCCCGCAACAAATCAAACAGTATCACGAGGACGGCTACACCGTGGTGCGCGGCCTGATCCCAACCTCCGCCACCTCGGCAGTGCGTTCGCGTCTGATGGAACTTCTCGACGGCAAACACACCTGGCCGACCCGGCACTTCCAGATCTTCGACCCGGTCAAGTACAAGTCACCTTCCGGCAGTTATATCCCGATGGGCGTGCAAAACCCTGCAGACCAGGAGGACGTTTTCAAAACGATGGCGCACCATGCCAACTTGCAGGGCGCGATGTCGCAATTGCTTGGTGGCCCCGTCAAACTTTTCACTGACCAGGCCCTGATCAAGAATAAGACGGTGGACGGCCAGTCCTTCTATCATCAGGACTCGTATTACTGGCATTTGAAGCCGGAACTCGGCTGCAACTGCTGGATCGCGCTCGACAAGGTTGGCCAGAACGCCAGCGCGCTGGCCCTCCTGCCCGGCAGCCATAAATCATGGACACTGACGCCGCACGAACAGTACTTCGATGAACCAAGCCAGCACACCGCGACGAACGGCCAGGCCTACAAGCGGTTCCGGATCCCGACCGACCAGATTGATTTCTCCAAGGAAGTTCTGGTCCCGATGGAACCCGGCGACGCGGCGTTCTTCAACAACTTCACGTGGCATCGCGCTGAGCCGAATCGGTCCGGCGAGCATATCTGCGCCTACGCGATCGCGTACCAGCGCGAATAAGCGGCCACGGCGGCAGCGTAGGATCGTTCATTAGAAAAAGGGGGAAGCGTGGAAGCGCTTCCCCCTTTTTTCTGGGTCAGCGTTGCGGGTTACGCACCCTAAAGGGTGCGACTACAAGAAGGCACAAGAAGGCGCGTGCTTCCAAAAAATTAGCGACAGGACAACCTTATTCCACGTATTCCGTTCCCGAACCGAACTCCATCCCCTGCTTGCGGCATTGGCGCGGGGACTGGCCGAAATGGCGGCGGAAGACGCGGGAAAAATAAAACGGATCGCGGTATCCAAGTTCTTCCGCAATTTCGGCCACTGTCTTGCTTGTGCCCGATAGAAATTGTCGAGCTGCTTGCATCCGGCGTTCGTTCAGCCAACGCATGGGCGTCACGCCGGTTTGCTGTTTGAAGACGCGGTCAAAATGCACCGGGTGCCAGTTCACCGCGCGCGCCCATTGTTCCAATGACAGCGGCGAACCCAGGCGCGCGTTGGCCCAGGTTTGCGCGATCAAAATCCGGTCCACGGTCCCCTCATCCATCATGACTTGCGCGGACAATGGTGCGGCGGTTTCCTCCAGAATCAACGCCAGGAATTGCAGGACCGCGCCGGTGATTTTCCATTCACGCACGGCGACGGGGCTTTGCAAGGCCTGCAGAATCGCGTCGAACCGCTTGCGATACTGCACCGGATCTTTGATCCGGTAACGGCGGGCAAATTTTCGTTGCAGCAAAATATTGGGAATTACTCCCTGCTCCACTGCGAGCGAAACGCTGAGCGCCGTGATGGGCCGGGCCGGATCATGTCCCATACTGAGGATGTCGCCACCCCGCGAAACTTTCAGGTCCCCCTGCCGCAAGGCCGTGCGGATGCCGTTGACGGTGGCCCAGCAGCCGTTTTTTTCGAGAAAGAAAAAACTGATCAATGCGGCGGGGATTTTTTCCGGCGGGATGCTCCATTTCGGCGCGCATTTGAAGCGGCCGCAGAACATCAGGCGGACGCCGAGCGATGTTTCAAACAGGAACCGGCGTGGTATGACGGGAACCGGGCGACCCATGTCGTGAAAATACCCGCGCGTAACACTGATTGTCCAACGAGAACTGGCGCAATCTACGAACCAGAGAGCTCCTTGCTGCGGCGGGCCGCGGCTCCCATGGCTTCGCCAAAGATTTCCACCAGCTTCTTCTCGGTCATGACTTTGATCGCTGCTTCGGTCGTCCCGCCAGGTGACGTAACTTTGCGGCGGAGTTCAGACGGTTCCTCATGACCTTCCGCCAACAAAACCGCGGAACCGAAGATGGTGTGAATCGTCAGCTTGCGCGCGATTTCGGGGCTGAGTCCCTGCTCGATTCCGGCCTTGATCATGGCTTCCGCCACGAGAAATACATACGCCGGACCACTGCCACTTAAGGCGGTGACGGCATCCAGATATTTTTCCTCCACGACTACGACAATACCCACGGCTTTCAAAATGGCTTCGGCCACCTGACGGTCGGCGGGCAGAGCCAGCGCACCATTGGCAAGCGCGGCGGCCCCGGCACCGACCAGCGCGGGCGTGTTGGGCATCACGCGAACCACCCGGGCTTTGCCGCCGAGTTCCTTTTCGATCCGCGAAGTCGGGATGCCTGCGGCAATAGAAATCACCAACTTGGTGTCGCCAATCACCGGTCCCAATCCCGCCAGCACACTGCTCATCTGCTGCGGTTTGACGGCCAGGACGATCACGTCGGAAGCACGGGCGGCGATGAGGTTGTCAGGGGTGGTGCGAATGCCGAAACCCTTTTCGAGGAACTCGAGACGCTCGGGCCGGACGTCCGTGGCGATGATTTGCGTGGGTTCGACCACCTTGTTGACCAGCAGGCCGCGGATCAACGCTTCCGCCATGTTGCCGCCGCCGATGAATGAAATTGTCTTAGTCTGCAGGCTCATGTTTTTTTCTTTCTCCAAATAGGGCGCTGCCGACCCGGATGATCGTTGCGCCTTCCTCAATTGCCATTTCAAAATCGTGGCTCATGCCCATCGACAATTCGCGCAGACCAAGCTGATCGCGCAGTTCACGCAATTGCCGGAAATACGGTCGAACCTTTTCCGCTTCCTCCGCATACGGCGGAACCGTCATCAAACCCCGCACTTCAAGCCGCGCCAGTTGCTGGATCCGTTCCAAGGCAGCGGGCACATCTTCGGGTTTCATCCCGTGCTTGCTGGCCTCGCCCGCCAAATTCACCTCGAGCAGAACCGGCTGCGTTTTGCCGGCCCGTTCCGCCCATTTGTCGATCTCTTCGGCCAGCTTCACACTATCCACCGAATGAATCACGTCAAACAATTGCACCGCATCCCGCGCCTTGTTGCTTTGCAAATGGCCGATGAAATGCCAGCGGGCGCGGCTGGAAACGAGCGGGATCTTGGCCTTGGCTTCCTGGATTTTGTTCTCACCAAACGTGCCGATACCCGCCTGCAAGGCCTCGTCCACCAGTTCCGGGACGACAGTTTTGGTGACTCCCAGCAGTAAAATATCGCCGACATCGCGGCCGGCACGCCCGGCCGCGGCCGCCATGCGCGCGCGAATCTGTTCGATCCTCTCCGTCATTCCATTCACAGCGATACTTTACGCAGGATGATTGCGATTGCTCAAGCTCGCTCTATAATCCGCGCATGGCGGACTCATACGATTCCCGATACACCGGCTTCTTTGCCTGCTTCAACCGGCAGGAATATTTCGAAGCCCACGAAGTGCTGGAAGGGCTCTGGCTGGAATGCAAAGACGGGCGACGTGATTTTTACAAAGGGCTCATTCAAGTCGCGGCGGTGTTTGTCAAACTGCAACAGGGCAAACTGGAACCCGCCCAACGCATTGCGGCCCGGGCCACCACCCATCTCACCCGCTACGGCCCGTGCTTTGAAGGATTGACACTCCCTCTCGTAATAGGCTTACTCAACAGTGTTCGCGACGGTCAGAACCCGCTCGCGATTCATGGACCACCCCGATTGGCCCTGGAGACACCGTGACCCTGTTACAAGTATTTACCGTCGTACTGACACAATTCAGTGTCGGCAGCCTGCTGATGACCAGCCTGCTGCCGACCCGCGAAATCCGTGTGGGTTTTTTCACGCTCAACAGTCTGATGAGCGCCATCGCGGCGGCATTGGCCCTCGTTTTCACCAAGTTTGCCGCCGGAGCCGTCTGGTGGGACACCCGGTACCTCGGGCTGACAGTCATTGGTGCCACGCTGGCCTACGGGGCTTTCAAATTGGAACGGATGCAGTTGGGACGAATGCTTTTAATCCTGTCGGGGCTGATCGGTTTGTTTTTTGGTTTGCTCCCGCTCGGCGCCCAATCGGTGACGGCCAGCCAACTGAAAACGACCGCTCCTTATTTATTCGATGCAACCATTCTCGCGGGTGCCCTGCTCTTCGGCGCCACGCACGTGGGGATGATCCTGGGACACTGGTATCTGTTGATGCGGCGGTTGTCCTTTGAATACCTGAATCAATTCGCCAAATTGGTTCTCTTCGCGGTCTGCCTGCGCGGCCTCATACTCGTGGTGACGCTGACCACCATCAGCCATTTGGACCCGCGTTTTGCCGGTAACTTTCTGCCGCGGTTGTACGCGGTGGATGGGGATCTGTTTTTCTTCGTGTTCCGCGTGCTCTTCGGGGTGGCGGTGCCACTGGTGTTGGGATTCATGGTGCTGCGGTGCGTCCAGTTGAAGAACAACCAGGCCGCGACCGGCTTGTTGTATGTGGCGGAAATCAGCGTCCTGTTCGGCGAACTCTTCGCCGCCAAACTGCTGGTCTAGGGGATAAAAAGAAAATGGTCGGGACGGCGAGATTCGAACTCGCGACCCCTTGCACCCCATGCAAGTGCGCTACCAGGCTGCGCTACGTCCCGACTCAAGGTCGAGTGGTCACACTAGCACACAGGTTCCTCCCACGGCAATAGAACTTTGTTTGCCTCCGGATATTGGGCTCCCACGCGGAAACTTTGAACCTTGAACTTTCTCCCGCGAGTCCTACACTCCCGCTTATGGACCCGTTATTGAAATTGCTGGAAGAACACGCCCTGCGCACGCCGGCCGACCTGGGCAAAATGCTCAACCTGTCCGCGGCCGAAGTCGAACGCCGCATCCAACAATACGAGGATGACAAAGTCATCATCGGCTACAAAGCCGTCATCAATGACGACAAGATCGATACGGACCTCGTCAAGGCAGTCATTGAAGTCAAGGTCCAGCCCGAACGCGAAGGCGGGTTTGATCGCATTGCCCGGCGCATTGCCAAGTTCGACGAGGTCACCAGCCTGTTCCTGATGAGCGGCGGCTACGACCTACTGATTTTTGTGGAGGGCCACAACCTGCGCGAAGTCGCCCAATT
>JAIOQI010000077.1 GCA_021413445.1 Alphaproteobacteria bacterium
CCTGCTTCTTCAGCCAGTCTTTCAGCGTGTCGCCGTTGACGGGCGTGACGGGGATGGACTTGGAGGATTTTTTGCTGAGGAAGTTCATGGGGCGTCCCTTCTTTTGTCATTCTGAGCGTAGCGAAGAATCTCCTGTCGCGACAACGAGATCCTTCGCCTTCGGCTCAGGATGACGGTAAATTAGTTATACAGCGTCCTTCCCCTCGCGTAAATGCCACATTATGTTAATTAATACCTAAAAATGCTTGACGCCAAGACCCCGCTTAACATATGGTGCGCGTCTATTTGAATTTTACACAGAAGGATTAAGGCTATGACCAGACGCTGCGAAATCACGGGAAAAGGACCTTTGGTCGGTAATAATGTTTCCCACGCGAACAACAAAACCAAACGCCGTTTCCTGCCCAACCTGCAGGAAGCTTCTTTTTTCAGCAGCGGCCTGAAGAAAAATATCTCGGTCACGTCGTCCACCAGCGGCATCCGCACGATCGAGCACAAGGGCGGCATCGACAACTACCTGCTGGGCACTTCGGCAGCGAAGTTGCTGACGGCCAACCTGCGCAAGGCGCGCAAGCAGCTGGTTGCGAAAATCGGCGCAAAAGCTCCGTCGCCGAAAAAGCCGCCGCGTGCAAAAGTTGTCAAGAAGCATAAAGCGAAAAAAGCAGCCTAACGCGGTTGACTTTTAGCTTCAATATCACCCACAAAGACCCGCAGAGCCGCGCCCGCATCGGACGCCTGACGACGCCGCACGGCGCCATCGACACGCCGAATTTCATTTTCTGCGGCACCAAGGCATCAGTCAAAGGGCTGTCGCCGCTACAACTGCGCGAGGCGGGGACGGACATCATCCTCTCCAATACCTACCACCTGATGCTCTCGCCGGGACCTGATCTGATCGCGGAGATGGGCGGGCTGCACAAGTTCATGAACTGGGACGGCCCGCTGTTCACCGACAGCGGCGGCTTCCAGATTTTCTCCCTCGGCCACGGCTCGGTCGCCGACGAGATCAAGGGCCGCCGCACGACCAATCGCCCGAAAACCTTCCTCAAGATTTCGGAGGAGGGGGCGGAGTTCCGCTCTTATCTCGACGGCAAGAAGTTTTTCCTGACGCCGGAATCGTCTATCCAGATTCAGCGCAAGCTGGGCGCGGACCTGATCGTCCAGCTGGATGAATGCACGCCGTTTCATGCCGACAAGGAATACACGGCGCGCTCGATGGAAATGAGCATGCGCTGGGGCGACCGCTCGCTGGCCGAACATGAACGGCATGACGACGGCAAGCAGGCGATGTACGGCATCGTGCAGGGCGGCGTTTATCCCGAGCTGCGCAAGATCTCTTGCGAATACACCCGCGACCGCGACTTTTTTTCCACGGCGATCGGCGGCTCTCTCGGTTCCAATAAGGAGCAGATGTACGAGGTCGTCGCCATGTGCAGCGAGCACATCCACCAGTCGCGCCCGGTGCATCTGCTTGGAATCGGCAGCTTCATCGATATTTTCACCAATGTCCGGCAGGGCATCGACACCTTCGACTGCGTGTCCCCCACCCGCACCGCCCGCCACGGCTGGGCGCTGGTCAAGGGCGCGCCCAAGGAGCGCGTCAACCTGCGCAACGCGCAGTTCATGAAAGACCCCACGCCGGTGGATGAGACCTGCGGCTGCTATACCTGCCGCAACCACAGCAAATCATATATTCACCACCTGTTCCGGGTGGGCGAGACACTGGGGATGCAACTGCTTTCCATCCACAACGTCTTCACCATGAACCGCCTGATGCGCGAAGTCCGCGCGGCGATTGCGGGAGGCATGCTGGATGCGGTGCAGAAGGAATGGGTGGTTTAGACGGATTTTAAGCCATAGGGATTTGCGGTTATCTTGGCATCCCATGATGTGGCCTTTTCATGTTTCTGTGACAGTGCCGTCTTAGAAAAGACATCTTTTATTCTTTGGCGCAGAGGTTGAGCGGCGGGCAGGAAAGCGATGGCCGTTGCAGCTGTCACAGCGGCTGAGCATAAAAACGCAGCGGGTTTGAGTTTAGCTTTGACCGTGTCCTGGGCTGTAAGCCCGGTATATACGGCGCCGGAAACAGACGCGGCAATAACAAAAACGACCATAGCAACAGGTGCCGAAGTCAGAAAAGAGGCAATGCCTGCAACGAGAGCAATCCCTCCAAAAACACTGTAGAGACGATCTTTAAGCTTCGACATGGCCATTTTTCTCCTGCGTTTGGTTTTAATGCAGTTATTAGTTTTCGGAATATAACTATTTACCGTGGAATATGTCAATCACTTGTTTTAAGCGCTGCATTATGAAAATAAAAATAAACGCCTTCTAAAAAACCCCAGAAAACATAATGTTTTGATTGCAAAATCAGGGGAATCTCCCTATAAAGAGCGCCAAGCAAGGCTCCCGAATGGTTCGGGGGATTGCTAATTCACATGCGGATCGTTTTTCGGTGTCTGGCGACAGACTGGAAGATCCGCAGAGGTTTAACCGAGAAGGGACTACACACAATGGCTATGCCAACATTTACGATGCGTCAATTACTTGAAGCCGGGATTCACTTCGGCCACCACACCCGCCGCTGGAACCCCAAGATGAAACCTTACATCTTCGGCGAAAGAAACAAGATTCACATCATCAACCTGGAGCTGACCGTGCCGATGCTCTACACCGCGCTGAAAGGCGTGCGCGACATCGCCGCCAAGGGCGGTCGTGTGCTGTTCGTCGGCACCAAACGCCAGGCATCCGAGAAAATCGCCGAAACAGCCAAGCGTTGCGGCCAGTACTACGTGAACTACCGCTGGCTCGGCGGCATGCTGACCAACTGGGGCACGATCTCCAAATCCATCAAGCGCCTGCGCGAGATCGAGGAGATGCTGAACAACGATGAAGTCAAGCACGCCCTGACCAAGAAGGAGCAGACCAACCTCGCCCGCGAAAAAGAGAAGCTGGAAAAGGCTCTCGGCGGGATCAAGGAAATGGGCGGCCTGCCTGATGCGATGATCGTCATCGACACCAACAAGGAAGCCATCGCCATCCTGGAAGCGAAGAAGCTGGGCATCCCCGTGTTTGCGGTGGTTGATTCCAACTGCGATCCGGAAGGCATCGATTTCCCGGTCCCCGGCAACGATGACGCCACCCGCGCCATCAACACCTATTGCGACCTGTTCGCGGAAGCCATCCTGGACGGCCTGCAGGCGGAAGTGACAGCCTCCGGCACGGATGCCGGCACTGCCGCCAACCCGACGCCGGAAAATCTGGAAGCTGTGGCGGAAATGAAAGTTTCTGCTGCGGGCGGCTAAAGAACCCTGAAAGGAACATGACAATGACGGAAATCAGCGCATCTCTTGTGAAAGAGCTTCGTGAGAAAAGCGGCGCGGGCATGATGGACTGCAAAAAGGCCCTCACCGAAACCAAAGGCGACATGGACGCGGCGGTGGATTACCTCCGCAAGAAGGGTCTGGCCTCGGCGGCAAAAAAATCCGGCCGCGCTGCGGCGGAAGGCCTGATCGGCGTTGCTTCCCTCGGGAACACGGCGGTGGCCATCGAGTTGAACGCCGAGACCGACTTCGTCGCCCGCAACGAATTCTTCCAGAAATATCTGGCGCAGATTTCGGACGTGGCGCTGAAGAACAAGATCGAGACGGTTGAGGCGCTGAAAGCGGCCAACCTGAACGGCAAGACAGCGGAAGCGACCCTGACCGACCTGATCGCGAACATCGGCGAGAACATGACTCTCCGCCGCATGCAGCGCCTGGTCGTCAATCAGGGCGTCGTCGCCACTTACGTTCACAACTCGCTGGTGCCGAACTGCGGCAAGATCGGCGTCCTGGTGGCGCTTGAGTCCGCTGGCGCCGCCGACAAGCTGCTGGCGCTGGGCCGTCAGATCGCCATGCACATCGCTGCGACACGCCCTGAATCGCTCGACATCGCGTCCCTGAGCAAGGACATTATCGCCCGCGAGCGTTCTGTTTATGCCGATAAGGCGAAGCAAAGCGGCAAGCCGGCGGAGATCGTCGAGAAGATGGTCGAAGGTTCGTTGCGCAAGTTCTACGAACAGGTCGTCTTGCTGGAGCAGACCTTCGTCATTGACGGCGAAAGCAAGATTTCTGCGGTTCTTGAAAAGGCGGCCAAGGACATCGGCGCGCCGGTCAAGATCGCCGGCTTCATCCGCTACGAACTCGGTGAAGGCGTCGAGAAAAAAGCCGACGATTTCGCGTCCGAAGTGGCGAAGATGGCGGCAGGTTAAGGATCTCACGGAGACAAGATCCTTCGCTGCGCTCAGGATGACAATAAAGGGGATGCTTATGTCGAAAGCCATGTTCAAGCGTGTTCTTCTGAAGATTTCAGGCGAAGCCCTGATGGGAGCGGGGGAATACGGCATTGAGCCGGCGACCGTCAATCGCATCGCCAAAGACGTCAAGGATGCGGTCGATCTCGGCGTGGAGGTCTGCCTGGTGATCGGCGGCGGCAACATTTTCCGCGGGGTCTCCGGCGCCGCCGTCGGGATGGACCGCGCCGCAGCCGACTATATGGGCATGCTGGCGACCGTCATCAACTCCCTTGCCGTACAGAATGCCCTTGAAAAACAAGGCCTGACCACCCGCGTGCTGTCGGCCATCCCCATGGCGACGGTGTGCGAGCCGTACATCCGCCGCCGCGCCATGCACCACATGGAAAAAGGCCGCGTGGTGATTTTTGCGGCAGGGACCGGCAACCCATTCTTCACCACCGACACGGCGGCGGCGCTGCGCGCTTCCGAGATGGGCTGCGATGCGCTGCTGAAAGGCACCAAAGTCGATGGCGTTTATACGGCGGATCCCGCCAAGTTCCCGTCGGCCAAGAAACTGGACAGCCTGACCTATCTGGAAGTGCTGGCGAAGGACTTAGGCGTCATGGATGCGGCGGCCATTTCGCTGGCGCGTGAAAACAACATCCCCATCATCGTGTTCTCCATCAAGCGTCCCGGCGCCTTTGCCGAACTGATGCTGGGCCGCGGCGAGTGCACGATTGTGCGGGAAGCAAAAAAAGAGGTTCAAAATGGTTGAGATGAATTTGGGCGATTTCGAGCGCCGGATGCAGGGCGCATTCGACGTGCTGAGCAAGGAATTTCAGGGACTGCGCACCGGACGCGCTTCCACCAACCTGCTCGACAATATCTTTGTTGAAGTTTATGGCAGCAAAATGCCGATCAATCAGGTGGCGTCGGTGAGCGCGCCGGAGCCGCGCCTGCTGACCGTGCAGGTATGGGACGCCAACAATACCAAGGCCGTGGAAAAGGCGATTTCCAGCTCCGGCCTCGGCCTCAATCCGCAGCCGGCAGGTTCGCTGATCCGCGTGCCGCTGCCGGGCCTGACCGAAGAGCGCCGGGCGGAGCTGGCCAAGGTGGCCTCTAAATATGCCGAACAGGCCAAAATTTCTGTGCGCAATGTCCGCCGCGAGGGCATGGAGAGCGCCAAGAAAAACAAAATGCCCGAAGACGAATTGAAGAAAACCGAAGAAAAGATCCAGAAGATGACGGACAGCTGGATCAAGAAAATCGACGACGCAGTTGCTCATAAAGAGCTGGAAATCAAGCAGGTTTGATGCCGATGAACGCCCCCCGTCACGTCGCCATCATCATGGACGGTAATGGACGCTGGGCGATGGCGCGGGGATTGAGCCGCGCCGAAGGCCACAGAAAGGGCGCCGAAGCTGCGCGTCAGGCCGTGGAAACCGCCAAGGAATTGGGCATCCAATATCTGACGCTGTTCAGTTTTTCTTCCGAAAACTGGAGCCGCCCGGCAAAAGAAATCGATGAGTTGATGAACCTGCTGCGCTATTACCTGAAAAAGGAGACCGCCGAGCTGCATAAGGGCGGGGCGCGCATGCTGGTGATCGGCGACCGGGCGCGGTTGCCGCAGGATTTAGTGGCGTTGATCGAAAACGCCGAGACGCTTACCAAAGATAACGGCAAAATCACGGTGGTGATTGCGCTGAGCTATGGCGGCCGCCAGGATATCCTGTTCGCGGCCAAAGAACTGGCGCGCCGGGCGCAGGCCGGGACCGTCGATCTTGAAAAGGTCGATGAGGAGGTTTTCTCCCAGTATCTCATGACCCAGGGCATCCCTGATCCCGACCTGCTGATCCGCACCAGCGGCGAAAGCCGGATCAGCAATTTCCTGATGTGGCAGCTTGCCTATGCCGAGCTTTATTTCACCGAAACATTGTGGCCGGACTTCTCGAAGAAGGAGATGGAGGCCGCCGTGGCGTTTTTCAACAGCCGTGACCGCCGCTATGGCGGTCTTTCTCAGGAGAAGGAGTCGCGGGGATGATTATCGATTCCGCCCTCAAAACACGGATTCAGTCGGCGCTGGTTCTGGGCGCTGTCGTTCTGGGCGTCATTTATCTGGGCGGCATTCCTTTCGCGCTGCTGATGGCAACGGCGGCGGCGATCGGCATTTATGAATGGGGAAAGATGGTATGGTCCGGAAAACGCTACCGCGCCATACTTATGCTGTTCGGCATGCTGTATATCGGCCTTTCGGTGTGGATGATGATCTGGCTGAGGGGCAGCTCCGCTCAGGGCCTTTATAATATCCTGACGCTGGTCCTGATCGTCTGGGCCAGCGATATTTCGGCGTATTTTACCGGCAAGACGGTCGGCGGCCCGAAACTGGCGCCGGCCATCAGCCCCAAGAAAACATGGTCGGGATTTTTCGGCAGCAGCGTCGGCGCCGGCATCGTGTCGGCGGCCCTGGCCTGCCCGTGGGTCTTAAGCAAGTTCGGCGTGGCGACAGTCGGCAACATGTCATGGGCGGGCTATGCCGCAATGGGGTTTGTCCTCGCCATGTTCGGGCAGGTGGGGGATTTGTTCATCTCCGTGGTGAAGCGCCGCTATGGCGTGAAAGATACAGGCAATCTCATCCCGGGGCATGGCGGCGTCCTGGACCGCATTGATGCGCTGCTGCTGGTGGCGCTTTTGTTCGGAACGATTGTGATTTTTTTTATATGAAGCCCTGTAAAACCGTGACGATCCTGGGATCCACCGGGTCGGTCGGTTGCAGCACGGTTGACCTGATTTCCGGCCACCGCGACAGGTTCACCGTAAAAGCCCTCACGGCAAACAAAAATGTCCAGCTTCTGGCCCGGCAGGCGCAGGCCCTTCATGCCGAATATGCCGTTATCGCAGATGAGGCCCTGTATGGAGATTTGAAACAGGCGCTGGCCGGGACAGGGGTCAGGGCCGAGGCGGGGCATCAGGCCGTCGTCGCGGCGGCAGGGATGCCTGCGGACTGGATTATGGCGGCGATTGTGGGGGCGGCAGGCGTTGAATCTACCCTCAAAGCCATCGAGCAGGGGACGACCGTGGCCTTGGCGAATAAAGAATCGCTGGTCTGCGCCGGGCCGGTCATGATGCAGGCGGTGCAAAAGCACGGCACGGTCCTGTTGCCGGTTGATAGTGAACATAATGCCGTGTTTCAGGTCTTCAATGCCGATCAGCACGGGCAGATCAAGCGGGTCGTCCTGACGGCTTCGGGGGGGCCGTTTTTACGCAGGACGCGGGAAGAACTGGCGGGAATAACCCCGGCGCAGGCCATCAAACATCCAACCTGGTCGATGGGGGCAAAAATTTCCGTCGATAGCGCCACGATGATGAATAAATCGTTGGAAATCATAGAGGCAAGTTATCTTTTTAACCTGGAATCTGAGAAAATCGATGTTTTGATACACCCGCAATCCATTGTTCATTCGATGGTTGAGTATATCGATGGATCCATCCTGGCCCAAATGGGAGCCCCGGATATGCGGACGCCGATCGCGCATACCTTGGCGTGGCCGGAGCGCATAGCGACGACCGGCGGCATTCTTAATCTGTCAAATAACATTAATTTATCATTTGAACCTATTGATTTAAATAGGTTTCCAGCTGTAAAAATGGCGCGCCAGGTCCTGCAGGGCGGGGCCGGCGCTTCAACGGTCTTTAATGCCGCCAACGAGATAGCGGTGGCGGCATTTTTGTCCGGACAGCTGAAATTTTCTGCAATAGAAAGTGTAGTGGGGGAAACCTTGCAAAGGGCGCATATTCAACCCATATCCACCATTCAGGATGTGTTTAGTCTTGATCTTGACGCGCGACGTATTGCTTCGGCGGTGATCGCAGGAGTAAACTAAAGTCCCTGAAGACATGAAAGGATTCCATATGAAAGCAGCAGTCAAGAAAAAGACTTATTGCACCGTTTGCCCGAAGTGGGAAATCAAGCTACCGGAGAGATGTTCAAATACAATCAAGAAGGCGGCAAAAACCCTTTATTTTTGCACGGCGCGCTGCAAGGAACGTTATCTGAAGGCGCCTGAAAAATTTAACGAAAAAAAGAAATAAGGAAGGCATTCGCTCAATGGAACTGCTCCACAAATTCTTGTCCGCGCCGGCGGATTTCCTGACAAGCTACATCCTGCCCTTTGTGGTGGTGTTGAGCATTCTGGTGTTTGTCCATGAGTGGGGCCACTACATCATCGCGCGGCTGTGCGGCGTCAGGGTGGAGACTTTTTCCATCGGCTTCGGCAAGGAGATTTTCGGCTGGACGGATAAGGCCGGCACACGCTGGAAATTCAGCTGGGTGCCGCTGGGCGGCTATGTCCAGATGTTCGGCGATACCGATCCGACGAGCGCCAAGCACAGCGATGAGGTAAAGGAAGGCAGTCAAAGCCGCCCCTTCACCAAGGCGGAAAAGAAAGTCGCGTTTTACACGCAATCGATCGCCAAGCGCTCCGCCATTGTTTTTGCCGGACCGGCGATTAATTTTGTTTTTGCCATGGCCATTTTAACGGCGATGTTCGCGCTGCAGGGGCAGCCTTACAAGCCGCCGATCGTGACCAAGCTTGTCGTAGGCTCTCCCGCTGAGAAGGCGGGGATTATACCGGATGACAAGATCCTCGAAATGGATGGAAAGCCGATCGAGCGTTTTCAGGACATGGCGACCTATACGGCCGTCAACCTGAATAAAGAAATCACCATCAAGCTGGTGCACTCTGTCGGCAAGGGGCAGTGGAGCGACCAGCCGGTGATTATACGCGTCACGCCGGCCCTGGTCGAGGAAGTGGACCGTTTCGGCTTCAAGAACCAGCGGGGCAGGCTCGGTATTTTCGGTCCCGAGAAGCCTCTTGAAGTGAAGCATCACAGCTGGGGTTCCGCTTTCGTGGCGGCGGCAAAGTCAGTGTGGGAGATTTCTTCCAACACCCTGAAATCCATCGGGCAGATGATTACCGGCGCGCGCGGGGCAGACGAACTGGGCGGGATTTTGCGGATCGGCGCCTATGCGGGGGATTTCGCCCAGCAGGGCGTCATCTCCCTCATCATGTTTATGGCGCTATTATCGGTCAACCTGGGGCTCATTAATCTTTTGCCGATCCCGATGCTGGATGGCGGGCACCTTGCCTTCTATGCTATGGAAACCATGAAGGGTAAGCCGTTGGGCGAGCGTTTTCAGGAATATGCTTTAAGGGTTGGCTTAGCATTTTTACTTGGTATTATGCTGTTCGCGACGTGGAATGATCTTGTCCAGCTTAAATTTTTTGCCTACGTAAAAGCCCTGATATCCTAATTATCCAATAAGAGAAACATGAAAAAATCCCGAATGTTCCAGAGGTTTGCGGCCGTCGCTTTTTTATGGGGGCTGGTCTGCATTTTCACCTCGACGGCCATTGCCGCCGAGGTCATCCGCGACATTCATGTGAGCGGCAACCAGAGAATTGAAGAGGCGACCGTCCTGTCTTACATCGATATCCGGAAGGGCGACCCGTTTGACCAGGCGCTGCTGGACCACGCCCTGAAGAACCTTTATGCGACGGGCCTTTTTGCGGATGTGGCCATTCATCAGCAGGGCGCCGATCTTGTCGTGGTGGTGTCCGAGAATCCCATCATCAACGAGCTCCGCTTCGAGGGGAACAAGAAAATAAAATCCGCCGACCTGCAGTCGGAGCTTCAGTTGAAGCCGCGGCAGGTTCTGACGCGCACCAAGGTGCAGGCGGATGTGGAGCGGCTGCAGGAAATGTACCGCCTGAGCGGGCGCTTTTCGGTTGTGATCGATCCCAAGATCATCAAGCTGGACCAGAACCGCGTCAACCTGGTTTTTGAGGTTACCGAAGGGACGGAGACGCTGATCTCCCGCATCAGCTTTATCGGCAACAGGCACTATAGCGACGACCAGTTGCAGAAAGTCGTCCGCAGCCGGGAGGACCGCTGGTACAGGTTCTGGACCTCGGACGACAAGTACGACCCCGACCGTCTTGCCTATGACCGTGAATTGCTGCGCAAATTTTATCTGGAGCACGGCTACGCCGATTTCCGTGTCGAGACGGCAGTGGCGGAGCTGTCGCCGGACCGTAAGGACTTTTTCGTGACCTTCTCCCTGGATGAGGGGACCCGTTACAAGATCGGGAAAATTGACGTTAAAAGCACCATTCCCGACCTGAACGTGGAGCCCCTGAAGGACACGGTTACTTTCAAGAGCGGCGACTGGTACAAGGCCAGCGACCTGGAAAACACCGTCACCAAGATGACGAATGAGCTGGGCAACCTCCAGTTCGCCTTCGTGGATGTTCAGCCGGGTGTGACGCGCAACCGTCAGGACAACACCGTCGATATCAATTTCTCCGTTAACGAAGGCCAGAAAACATTTATTGAAAATATCAATATTAACGGCAACACCCGCACCCTTGACGAGGTGGTCCGCCGCGAAATCCTGCTGGTGGAGGGCGATCCCTTCAATACCGACAAGATCAAGAAATCCGAACAGCAGATCAAGAATCTGGGTTTCTTCGACAAGGCGGAAGTCAGGGCGCAGCAGGGAAGCTCGCCCAACAAGACGAATATCGATGTGAATGTCGAGGAAAAATCGACCGGTGAACTTTCGATCGGCGCGGGATTTTCCACGACGGACGGGCCTTTGGCGGACTTCCATATCAAGGAGAGGAACTTCCTCGGGAAGGGTCAGGAGTTGGGATTGTCTTCCACCATCGCGGCAAAGAAGACGGAATTTGATTTCAGCTTTACCGAGCCTTATTTCCTGAAGCGCGATTTGAGCGCCGGTATCGATGTCTTTCATATCACCCAAAACCTGCAGTCCCAGAGCTCTTACGACAGCAAGCGTCTGGGCGGCGGCCTGCGGCTGGGTTATCCGCTGTCCGAGCTCTGGCGCCAAAACCTGAATTACAGGTATGAGAGCAATGACATCAATAATGTCAGCGTGACAGCTTCTCCCCTCATTCAGCAGCAGGCCGGGGTGCGCGTCACTTCCACCGTCGCGCAGGCCCTGACGTACGATGCACGGGACAGCAAGGTTGACCCGACCGAGGGGTTGGTCGCCCGCATTGGGACAGATGTCGCCGGCGTGGGCGGTCAGGCGCGGTATTACAAGCTTCGGGTGGGGGGCACCTATTATTATCCCGTCATCGATAAATGGATTTTCAGCCTTCTCGGCGAAGCCGGGTATATCCATGGTTGGGGCGGCGAAGCCGTGCGGATTAACGAGCGTTTCTATATCGGCGGCGACAATCTCCGCGGGTTCGCGGATTCCGGGATTGGCCCGCGCGATATCGGCACCTCTACCCGGGATTCCTTAGGGGGCAACCAGTTTTGGCGCGGTTCGGCCGAGCTTGATTTCCCGACGGGTCTGCCCGACGATCTGGGCCTGATGGCGCACGCCTTCTCGGATTTTGGGTCGCTCTGGACGGTGGATGACACCAGCCCCACGATCGTGGACAAAAGCAGCATGCGCATGGCTGCCGGCCTCGGTATTTCCTGGCGTTCCCCTTTGGGGCCGCTGCGGATCAACCTGGCAAAACCGATCATGAAGGAATCTTTTGATAAGATTCAGCAGTTTAGGTTCAGTTTCGGAACAAGATTCTAGAAAAACAAACAAGGATGTGAATGAACATGACAAAAAGAATAGCTTTATTGATCGGCTTTTGGGCGATGCTGCTGCTGGCAGCCCCTGCTTTTGCCGCAGATGAACCGGCGCCGGCGGCGCAGACTTTCGGCGTCATCGATATGAACAAGGTCATGCAGATAACGAATGTCGCCAAAGATATTTTTAGCCAGATGGAGGTCAAGCGCAAGGAGTATCAGGCCAATATTTCCAAGGAAGAAACTTCGCTGCGCGCCGCCGAGCAGGAAATCCTGAAGCAGAAGGACAGCCTTTCCAAGGATGAGTTCGAGAAGAAGCGTAAGGAGTTCGAGGAGAAGGTCGTCAACGGCCAAAAACTCGTTCAGGAGCGCAAGCGGATACTGGATCAGGCTTTCAGCAGCTCAATGGGCAACCTGCGCGGCGAAGCGATAAAAATCGTTGCCGAGGTCGCCAAGGAAAGAAACTACTCGGCCGTCTTTACCCAGGACGCAGTGATGATCTCCACCCCCAACCTGGATATGACGGATGTCGTTATTGAGCGGATGAACAAGCAAGTCAAGAAAATCCCCATTGATTGGTCTGCTTCCACGGCTGCTGTAACAAGCGTTAAGAAGTAGATAAACAGGTTTAGGTGTCGGCGAGATGGCAGATCGGCGTTTTTTCACTCCCGCGGGGGCTTTTTCGTTAGGGTCCATCGCGGAAATGACCGGATCGACATTGTCTGATCCGTCCCGCGCAGGCGTGACTGTTTCCGATGTCGCGCCGCTGGATGTGGCGGAAGGGCAGCACCTCAGCTTCCTGGACAACAAAAAATATCTTGATGCCTTTAAGGCGACTGGGGCGGGCGCCTGTTTTGTGCGCCCGGAACTGGCTGCCGCCGCTCCGGTCGGGACTGTGTGCCTGGTCAACAAAAACCCTTACAAGGCTTACGCTGTTGCGGCGCAGGCATTTTATCCCTCGATGGAGGCGCGGGCGTTTCGGGCGCCGACAGCCGTGATTGACGGTTCTGCGGTGATTGGCGCGGATTGCATGATTGAAGAGGGGGCCGTTATCGGCGCTAACGTCAAAATCGGCAACCGCTGCCGTATTCAGGCGCATGCGGTGATCCGGCAGGGGGTTGAAATCGGGGATGACTGCGATATCGGCCCGCATACCTACATTACCCATGCCTTGATAGGCGCCAAGGTGCGCCTTCATCCCGGGGTTTGCATCGGCAGGCCGGGGTTCGGTTTCGCCCTTGATCCGGCCGGCTATGTCAGTGTCCCCCAGCTGGGGCGGGTGATTATTGAATCCGACGTCGAGATCGGCGCCAACAGCACGATCGACCGCGGCGCGGGGCCGGATACGGTGATTGGGCAGGGGACGCGCATCGACAACCTTGTCCAGATCGGCCACAACGTCAAGGTCGGGAAATATTGCGTAATCGTGGCGCAGGCGGGGATTTCCGGCAGCACGCAATTGGGCGACTATGTGATGATCGGCGGACAGGCAGGGCTGGCGGGGCATATCAAAATCGGCTCCGGCGCCAAAATCGCCGGACAGTCCGGCGTGATGCGCGATATTCCGCCGGGGGTTGAGTGCATGGGATCCCCTGCCGTGCCGCTCAAGCAGTGCATGAAGCAGGCGGCCATGCTGGCGAAACTAGTGACAAAAAAAGAGGAAAAGACGCATGAGTGACAATGTAGTGGATATTCGGCGCATCATGGAATTGATACCGCATCGCTATCCGTTTCTGCTGATTGACCGTTTGCTGGATATTGTCCCGCACGAAAGCGCGGTCGGCCTTAAAAACGTGACGATCAACGAGAATTTTTTCCAGGGGCATTTTCCGGGCGCGCCGGTCATGCCGGGGGTATTGATTGTCGAAGCCATGGCGCAGACCTCGGGAGCGCTGGTGGTATATTCGGGAGGAAAATCCCTCGAAGGCAAGCTGGTCTATTTCATGGCGATTGACGGCGCCAAGTTCCGCAAGCCGGTGACGCCGGGGGATACGCTGCATATCCACGTCAAGAGGGTTCAGAACCGCGCCAATGTCTGGAAGTTCCAGTGCGAGGCGAAGGTGGGCGGCATCCTGTGCGCCGAAGCGCTCGTCACGGCGATGATTACGGACGGGGTGGCGAAATGACGGCACAGATTCACCAGACAGCGGTTATCGAGAAAGGCGCCGAGCTGGGCGCCGGCGTCAAGATCGGCCCTTATTGCGTGATCGGGGCCAACGTCAAGCTGGGCAACGGCGTCGAGCTCAAGTCGCATGTGGTCGTTGACGGTTATACCACCATCGGCGACGAGACGGTGGTGTTCCCCTTCGCTTCCCTCGGTCATGCGCCGCAGGACTTGAAGTACAGCGGCGAGAAGTCGGAACTGCTGATCGGCAAGCGCAATAAAATCCGCGAGCATGTCACCATGAATCCCGGCACGGTCGGCGACAAGATGAAAACAGTGGTCGGCGACAATTGCCTGTTCATGATGTCATCCCATGTCGCGCATGACTGCATGGTCGGCAACAACGTCATCCTGGCCAACAACGCGACGCTGGCCGGGCACGTCGAAGTCGGCGATTTTGCGATTATCGGCGGGTTGGCGGCGGTGCACCAGTTTGTGCGCATCGGGCCTTTCGCCATGATCGGCGGCATGTCCGGCGTGGAATATGACGTGATCCCTTTCGGCCTCGTCAAGGGCGAGCGCGCGCATCTGGCCGGGCTCAACTATATCGGCCTGGAGCGGCGCGGTTTCACCAAGGAGCAGGTGCAGGGGCTGATGAAGGCCTTCAAGCAGCTGTTCGAGGGGACGGGAACCTTGTCCGAGCGTACCAACCAGGTGGCCAACGATTACCAAAACGACCAGGCCGTCATGCGCATGATCGACTTCATCCGCGCCAAGGAGGGCCGTTCCATCCTTCAACCAAAAACAGCTAACGGATAAGCCATGTCATGCCTGGGAATCATCGCTGGCGGCGGAGGATTGCCCCAAAAACTCATTCATGCGTGCCAGCGCGACGGCAGGCCGTTTTTCGTGCTGGCGCTGCTGGGCCAGGCCGACAAAAAAATTCTCGAGGGCGTTCCCCATAAATGGAGCCGGCTGGGCGCCGTCAATGAAGCGGTCGCTGTCCTGAAAGCGGAGCATGTCGATGCAGTGGTGATGGCCGGCGCCGTCCGGCGTCCGAGCCTTCTGGAGATCAAGCCGGACTGGCGCGCGCTTCAGGTCTTCGCCCGGCTGGGAACGGCCGCCTTCGGCGATGATGTCATGCTGCGTGCCGTCGCGGCGGAACTGGAAAAAGACGGCTTCAGGCTGGTGGGCGCGCATGAAATAGAGCCGCAGCTCATCACGCAGGAAGGCGTGCTGACAAAAAAAATGCCGTCTCCTGAAAACAAGGCCGATCTGGAATATGGCATCAGGGTGGTCAAAACCCTAGGGCAGCTGGATGTCGGGCAGGCGGCGGTCGTGCAGCAGGGTATCGTCATTGGCGTCGAGGCGGTGGAAGGCACCGACGGCCTGCTGAAGCGCTGCCGCGAGCATCGGCGCAAGGGACGCGGCGGCGTGCTGGTCAAGGGCTGCAAGCCGCAACAGGATCGGCGGCTGGATCTGCCGGCAGCGGGGATTCGCACCGTCGCCCGCGCCTTCGAGGCGGGGCTGGAGGGGATTGCCCTGGAAGCAGGGGCGTCATTGCTGCTGGACCGCGATGAGGTGGTTGCCGCCGCCGATAAACTCGGTCTTTTCGTGATGGGCTTCAAGGCGCCATGAAACGGCGCCTCCACATCTTCATCATTGCCGGAGAGGCGTCGGGGGATAATCTCGGCGCGAGCCTGATGCGCGCCCTGAAAGCGCAGCACCCGGACATGGAGTTTTCCGGCGTGGGCGGAATGCGCATGGCGGAGGCAGGGCTGCGCAGTCTTTTCCCGATGGAGGAGCTCTCCGTCATGGGGATCGCCGAAGTGCTGCCGAAATTATTCCATATCCTTTCGCGCATCCGGCAGACGGCGCGCGAAATCCTGAAAATCAAGCCGGACGCCGTCATCACCATTGACGCACCGGATTTTTGCTTCCGGGTCATCCGGAAGGTCAAGGCCAAAACCGCCTCCATCCCGTGCATCCACTATGTCGCGCCCAGCGTCTGGGCCTGGCGCCCGGGCCGCGCCAAAAAAGTGGCGCAGTTCCTCGACCATATCCTGACGCTGCTGCCTTTTGAACCGCCCTATTTCGAGGAACACGGCCTGGCGGCAACCTTTGTCGGGCACCCGATCGTCGAGCGCGCCGCGCAGCGGGGGGATGGCGCCCGTTTCCGCAAAAAGTACGGCATCAAGGAAACCCAGCCGGTCCTTTGCATGCTGCCCGGCAGCCGCATGAGCGAGTTGAACCGGCTGTTGGGGAAATTTGCCGCGACGGTCGAAATTATCCTGCGGCACAGGCCGGATACGGTCATCGCCATCCCGACATTGCCGCACCTGAAAAAGCATATCGAAAGGTTTTTTACCGGCAGGGGCATCAACCCGATACTGGTCGATCAGGATCAGGACAAATTCGACTGCTTCTCGGCCAGCATGGTCGCGATCGCCGCTTCCGGCACCGTGTCGCTGGAGCTTGCCCTCACCGACACGCCGCATGTCGTCGCCTATAAGATGAGCCCGGTGACGGCCTGGCTGGCCAGGAGGCTGGTGAAAACGCCCTATGTGAACCTGGTCAATATCCTGCTGCAACGCCCCGTTGTGCCGGAACTGTTGCAGGAACGCTGCGAACCGGAACTGATAGCGCAGGAATTGCTGAAGCTGCTGGAGCAAAAGGAAGCCCGCACGGCGCAGCTCATGGATTTTCGCGAGGCGTTGATTAAAATCGGCTTGGGGGATGTCGAAAGCCCCAGCCAGAAGGCCGCCAAAGCCGTGTTTTCCGTCATAGATAAATCCGGTGCCGGCGGATGATGAAGCGCATCGTGACGATGCTGTTTTTTTTCAGCCTGATTTTGCTGGCCGTCGGGCTTGTGGCGCCGAGCCTGATTGACTGGAACCGGCATAAAGACGAGATTGTCGAGCGGCTTTCCTTTTATCTGCAGCGCAAGATCGAGGTGGGCGGCGATATTTCCCTGCAGGTGATACCGCAGCCGGAGATGATGCTGGAATCGGTGACGGTGGAGAATGTTGCCGGAGGCAAATCCGGCCCGTTCATGACTTTAAGGCAGCTGGGGGTTCGTATTAAATTCGCCCCCCTTTTGCAGGGAAGGGTGGAGGTTGAGAGCCTCGACCTGATTAATCCTGTCATTAACCTTGAAATTCTCGAAAATGGCAAGGCCAACTGGCCCGATGTCCTGAAGGAAAAGTCGGCGGACGCCTTCAGCAGCGCGGCGGCTGAAGTCAGCCTCAATCAGGTGCGGGTGGCAGACGGCACCCTCAATTACACAAACCAGGCAACCGGATCAAGATTGAAGATTGAGGGCCTGAACCTTTTCATTACAGCCGATACCCTGCTGGGCCCGTATCTCGTCACCGGAGACATCAAATACCGGCACTTGCCGGTGAACATCGAGGTGAAAACTGAAAAATATGACGGGATTTCCTCGCTCCCGGTCGAGTTTTTTTTCCTGCCGTCCAGCCGGATGCCGCAGCTCAGGCTGAACGGCGTCATTGATTTTAAGTCGGGTATTGATGTGCAGGGCGAAATGACGGCCGGTCATGGGGATTTGGGAAGCCTGTTCGATGCGGGTTCCTTCAGCAATATCGGGTTTATGCATGACGACGCCGACTTGAGGGGTGTGCTGGAGCTGAAGGGGGACCAGTTCTCTCTGAGCGACATCAAGGCGAAGTTCGGCCAGAAGGGTGAGCTGCAGGGCAAAATGTCAGTGCAGTTTTTCCGTGACAGGAAGCCTTTTGTCCATCTGGATGCCGAGGGCAGCAATCTTGTGCTGACGGATAGATCCAGCGACGTTTACATGGAGGCGCCCGGCGGCTTTGCAGGCGGCATCCGCTTTAAGGGGAAAAATGTCGTCTGGGGCGGGAACAAGCTGGGCGCGGTGGAAATTGCCGCAGACTTCAGCCAGAAGGAATGGAAGATCAAGTCGGCGCAAATCGACCTTTCCCCCGGTACGCAGATCAAGCTTACGGGCGTGGCGGTGCCGTCTTCCGACAGCGCAGCCTACATGATCCAGCTGACGACGGGTGATCTGGGGAAACTGGCCGGCGCCCTGGCCCCCGCGGAGGGCAGCGCCTTTAAATTCCTGAGCGATACGGGAATCGTCAGGAAATTTGCGCTTTCCAGCAGCCTCGATGTGTCGCCTTCCCGGATCAGCTTTTTCAATATGGATGCCGCCATCGAAGACAAGATGAAGCTCTCCGGGGTTCTCAACATCGACCGTACATCGCAGAAGCCGAATTTTGTGGCTAAACTGAATTTGACCGGCCTTGATACGGCGTCGTTTCCGGCGCAGGCCTATGACGGCTTTCTGCAAAAACTCATGCAGTCAGACGCGGATATAGAGCTGACCATGCAGAACCTGACAAAAAACGGCGTCAAAATGCCCGAGGTCTATTTAAAAGGCGTGAGCAAAGGGCAGGGGCTTGACATCCAGGACCTGCACGGCAGCTTGCCGGGGCAGGGGAGCTTTTCCCTGTCCGGCCATGTGGCCTCCCTCCATCCGGCGTCAGGCGTGGATGTTGCCTATACGCTGAAGGCGGAGCAGGCGCAGGATATTGCCAAGGTCCTGAAAATTTCTCTCCCAGCCCCCCTGTCGGCATTGAAAAACCCCGATATCAAAGGTGGTATCAAGGGTGGAGCCCCCAATTATACCTTCAGCGTAGAAGGCAGTGTTGAGAACGGCGGCGTGCAACTGAGCGGCGCAGTGGAACCCGATGCGCAGGGAAACGATGTTTATCAGATGGATTTTCACTTGCAGCATAAAAATGCGGGCGATGTCCTGAGTTCTCTGGGGGTGCCCATCGGAAAGCTCATGGGTGATGAAGGCGCATTTGATTTTTCGGGGGCGCTGAAGAGTGCCGGGGATGATTACAGGATCGACAAGATTCAGGCGCGGATCGGCGCGTCAAAATCCTCCGGCTCCCTGGAAAAGAAGGGCGGAAAATATACGGCAGACCTGATCGTGGGCAAGCTGGACCTGGACCAATGGCTGGAGGGGGAGTGGCCCGTCACGCACGATATTTCCCTGGCATTGCGCGGGGATGATTTGTCCTGGAAAGGCCTGCATATCGCACAGCCGCAGCTGACGATAGAGGCCGATGCCGCTTCAGTGAAGATTGCGGACCTGCAGGGAAAAGTATGGGGCGGTGATTTGAAAGCTGATTTGGCGTTGACACGGCAGCCTTCCTCTGCGTGGTCGTCCAGCTTTAAGGGCAGCCTGAAGCAGGCCGATTTGAACATGTTGAACACCCGGCTGGGCTTCCACGGCTTTTCGACGTGGACCGGCGACATTGACTTTGACCTGAACTCCGCAAAGAATACCCTTGAAACGGCCACGGGCGTTATTGACGTCGCCGCCAGCACGCTCACAATCGAAAAGTTCAGCTTTGACAAGTTGGGGGACCTGATAAGCCAGTGGACGGCGGTGCCGCCCGCGCTTCAGCAGCTTGTCGATGCCAGCTTTCACAGCAACGGCGCGACGACATTCAAGGCTGTACGGGGAAAGTTTAAGGTTAATCAGGGCAAGTTAAGCATCGAGTCTTTGAATCTGTCGAATGCCTATGGGGCGATGGAGGTCAGCGGGTCGGCGGACATGAAGGCGGGCGCCTATGATATTTCAGGCGATCTTTTATTGAAGCAGCCGCCGGGAGTGCAGGCGATCAAGGTGCGCCGCACGCCGGGCGCCACGGATTATACTGTCGATAGCAAGCCGATCGGGGAATTTGTCGTCAGGAACAATCCTGTCCCCATCGAAGTGCAGCCGGTGCCGGATGCGGCCGAGGCGTCGCCTCCGGCGCAGAACGAGGATGGGGGCGTTGTCGGCGATATCCTGAAACGTCTCGATGAGGAGGACAGCGGCAGCCAGAAGAAACCTTAAGGCTTTGGCTTCTTTTCTGTTTTTTTCTTCTGCTTCTTCTGTTTTTGTTCCGGCTTCTTTTTTTCTTTGGCGGCCTTCATGTTCATGATGTCGGACAGCGATGGAACCGGCTGGTGCGGCAGGACGTCCGGCACATAGCCGGTGGGCAGCACATCCGCCGAAAGGTCGGTGTGGCGCTTTGAATCGTCAAAGAAAATATCCGCGCCGATGGCCTTGAGCAGGGGGGCTTTTTGCAGCACGGAGCCTTTTTCATTGCCGTTGCCCAGCATGTAGGCGGCATCGACGTACTGGTCGCCCCACAGGTGCAGGGTGTTCAGGACGCGGATTTCCCCCCGTGCCGTGACCAGGGATATTTTGATCGGGCACTGGTCCGCCGGATAAGTCTTTTTGAGGTCGTTCAGCTTGAACAGCAGCTTCGCGAAGGGGCCGAACTCCAGCGGCGAGTCGCAGAGGGTTTTTTCATGATAGACAAAGATGTTCAGCCCATAGGCCAGGAATACGTCCTCTGAAACGCCGCCG
>JAIOQI010000078.1 GCA_021413445.1 Alphaproteobacteria bacterium
TCGCAAGCCGCCGACTCGCGATACCAGTTACATGGGCGGCGGTGACGGCATCGTCCTCCATCCGCCGGAAACTTTGCAGGTCAAGACGTTCGATGCGTCCAGCATCAATCGCAATGACAAGCTGCGCGCCGACCTTACCAACCTGCAAAAGATCAATGAATGTTTTGCAGCCGTCTTTAAAGAGACGGGGATAACAGCCAGCGGAGTGAAAGCGAATATCGAGTCCTCCGGCTATCGTGTGCTGGATTCCGTGGAAGGCATCGGGCTGGTGCGAACCGAACAGATGGTGGCGGCCAAGCCTGAGCAGACGGAGGCACTGAAATCTATTCTCCTGCATAATGATGCCAAGGCTTATCAGAAACTGTTCGGCGCGGCCAAATGGGATTATATACCGATCATCGCGAAGTTAAACGAGGGGCATCCGGTCAAGATCCGCCTGTTCGATTTTGTCCATCAGGAGATTCTCGACAAGGATGAGCAAAAGCAGTTTCTGTCTCTCTATCCCAAGCTGGACATGCATGGCGGGGAGGCGGTGGATGCCTGGCCCTTCCTCTACAGCGAACAGATACGCACTATTTTCGAGGCGCTGAAGCGCACCGGGATCGCCAATGGCGTGCCGCTCGAGATCATGATGCCCTCGGTGCGGACGGAACAAGACGTTGAGAAGATCAAGGATATGGTCGACGGCATGGCGGAAGCCCTGGACGTCAGCCCGGAGAAGTACAGTTTCGGCGTCATGATCGAAACATTGGAAAGTTGTGAGAATATAGAAAAGATCGCCCCGCACTGCGATTTCATCAGCTTCGGCACCAACGACCTGACACAGCAATTGCTCAACATGGCGCGCAGCGACCTGAAGGCTCATGCCTGTTTTGCCGAGCAACACGGCTTCGACCCCTTCAAAAAGTTGGCGCCGGAAGTCCTCAGTCTCGTCAAGACGGTGGTGGCCAAGGGCCGCACGGCTTATCCCGGCCTGAAAATCGACGTCTGCGGCGCACAGGCGGCCGATCCAGACACGGCGGTGGCGCTGTGTCGCGCAGGGGTCAACAACGTTTCCGTGGCGCCCAGCCTGGGCAATTTGTACGGCCTGCCGGTTCTTTTGAACTACAAGCTTTATGATACCCTGCTCGTAAGTAATGTTCCCGCCAACAAGCCAGACTCCTCCCATAAAAACGAATAACATGCTGATTTCATGAGGTTTTTACAAGGCATTGGTTGTGAAATCTCCGTGCATTATTTTGGTATTTTGTTCTATGTTTTTGTTGACATTTGATTGAAAAATACTGATAATATGGCAACTTCAACTTAAGGGGTCGAATCTATGAAATATGTACGTGCAACCTTACGCGCTCTTGTCGCGGTGCCTGTTTTCATTGCTTTTGGAGCATTGACCACCATTCAGGCATTTATCGTCGGGCCATTGACGAAGAACTACACGACAATCCCGAACCTGATTTACAACACGATGCGCAGAATTTTCGGCTATAAGGTCGTCTTCAACAAAGCCTCCGCGCCGGTCGTGAAAGACAAGCGGGTCCTGTTTGTGGCCAACCATCTGGCGCTGACGGACTTTGTGGTGCTGGGTAGCGTGCTGAACGGCACCTTTGCCGGCAAAGGCGACGTTTTGAAGTGGCCCCTCATCGCGCCGATGGCGCGCGCCATCAACTATATCGGCCTGCGCCGCTCCACGGAATTCAATCCTGAATCCCGCGCCAAAATCATCAGTAATTTCAACAAAGGCTTTAATACCATCCTGTTCCCGGAAGGCACAACCGGCGACGGCAAACAGGTCCATCTGTTCCGCGCCGCCCTGATTACGCCCTTGTTCGGCGAAAAAGGCGTGGATAAGGACAAGAAGGAAGTCGCCCTGAAAGAAGATGTCGTTGTGCAGCCTGTCGCCATCAAGATCACGTCGGTTAACGGAAAAGACGCCACCGGCAATGACGAGCTGCGCAACATGTACAGCATGCCGCAGGAAACGAATATGCTGCGCGAATTCTGGAAGCGCCTGCAGATCAAGAGGACGGTGATCGAACTCACGACCCTGCCGGCCCTGAGCCCGAAAGATTTCGCGGATGCCAAGGACCTCATCAACAAGGCGGCGCTGGACGTCGCCGGCATCATTAATCCGGGACAGACAACCTTTACAAAAGCGAAAATCCCCGGTCAAACTCCATGAGTGCGCTGGCCGAAGGGGGAAGCATGAATAGCTGGATTATCTGGGCGGCATTGGGCTCCGTCGTTCTGCTGCTGGTCGCGCTTTACAACCGCATCATCGCGCTGGTGCAGAGCCGCAAGAACGCCTTTTCCGACATCGATGTGCAGTTGAAACTGCGCTATGACCTGGTGCCCAACCTGATCGAGACGGTCAAGGGCTATGCCGCCCATGAAAAAGGCGTTTTCGAGAAAGTCACCGAAGCCCGCGCCGCAGCGATGCGCGGCGGCTCCATCCAGGACCGTGTGCAGGCCGAGGGCAAGCTGGGCGCCGCCATGATGAACCTGATGGCCGTGGCCGAAAACTATCCGCAGTTGAAGGCCGACGGCAGCTTCCTGAAGTTGCAGGCCGAGCTCTCGGATATCGAGAACAAGATCGCCGCCGCGCGCCGCTATTTCAACAACGCGACCAACGAATACAACACGTCCATCCGCCAGTTCCCGGCCGTGCTGGTCGCCCGCCTGTTTGGTTTCAAGGAAGAGGTTTTCTTCGAGCTGGATGCGGCGGAAACGCAGGCGGTCAAAACCGCGCCGAAAGTGAATTTCTGACCGCTTAAGGACTCCGCTCATGGCGCTGATGGCTGTCGGACTGACGACACATATCCTGAACAATCACATCAAGTCCGTTTTGCTGCTGCTGGGATTCCCGCTGCTGCTCATGCTGATGCTGGGCGGTTTTTATGCGGCTATGGATGTCACTATTCAGGGCAGCGTGCAGCCGATCCAGTTTGACTGGCAACATGCGGCGCAGGCGGGCTTATACGGCATTCTGCGCTACGGCCACTGGGCGATCGGCGCGGCCACGGTCTGGTTCCTGATCGCCTTCTTCTTCCACGGCAGCATGATGCGCATGGCCAGCGGGGCGCAGCCCGTCACCCGGCAGGAGATGCCGCGCATCTACAACATGCTGGAGAACCTCTGTATTTCGCGCGGCATGCAAATGCCGCAGTTCGAGGTCATCGACAGCCCGGCGCTGAATGCCTTCGCCACCGGCCTCAACGACAAGACCTACCGCATCGTCTTGACGCGCGGGCTGATCGAGCGCCTGACGGACGACGAACTGGAAGCCGTGATCGCGCATGAGCTGACGCATATCATCAATCGCGACGTGCGGCTGCTCATCATCGCGGTCGTCTTCGTCGGCATGATTAGTTTTTTCGCGGAAATGGTTTTCCGGCTGCTGATCTACGGCGGGCGCCCCAATTATTACATGCGCCGCAGGGATGACCGGGGCGGCAGCGGCGCCCTGCTGATGATGCTGATCGCCCTGGCCATCCTCGCCATCGGTTATTTCTTCGCCATTATGATTCGCTTCGCCATTTCACGGAAACGCGAATACCTGGCCGATGCGGGCGCGGTCGAGCTGACCAAGAACCCGGAAGGCATGATGCGGGCGCTGCTGCGCATTTCCGGCCATGACCGGGTGCCGAGCATGCCCGACGAAATCCAGCAAATGTGCATCGAGAACAGCCACAATTTCATGGGCATTTTTGCGACGCACCCTTCCATCGAGGACCGCGTGCAAATCATTTCGCGCATGACCGGCACGCCGGTGCCGGTGTTGCAGGTCAGCCTCAAGCGCGGCCCGCGCGGCCCGTGGCAGCAGGGTTAGCCGGCTTCCATCAGAATGCTCTGGTTGATGACAGTGATCGCTTTTTGCGTGCGGGTTTCCCAGTCATTGCCGTCAATCACGACGAAGGGGCGCTTGCGCCTGTTCAGCTCGGCCTGCCACCAGTAGAATAGCGCAATCCTGTCTTCCGGCTTGGGCATGGAATGTTCCGGGTTGTCCGTATAAAAAGATTCAACGCCGCGCGGGTCGAGCAGCATATAGAGGTCGTACTTCCTTTCCTCCGCCGCCTTGGAGATCCAGCCTGGGTATTCCTTGAAGTAAAAGTTGGACCAATAGGCCGTCGTCATCAGTTCCGTATCGCAGAAAATGACGCGGTTGGCCTGCCGCGCGAGCGAATCCTCGCTGTCGATCTGGCCGCGGGCGATGGTGGACATATCCTTGATGCTGGGCTGCGACAGGTCGTAGCCCTGTATGTTGGTTGTGAAATCGTGGAACATGTTGCGCGCATATTCCGCGACGCTGACGGTGTCGAAATGTTCGGCCAGGTTCCGGGCCAGCGTGCTTTTGCCGGTCGATTCCGGCCCGACGATGGCGACGCGCTTCAGGAATTAGGTGCGGACGACGGGGTGCAGGTATTGCCAGTGCAGCAGCGGGTTTTTGCGCATGGCGGTGCCGGAAATCTGCACCAGGTCGCGCTTGACATCGACGGGAATAAATTTGATGTCCATGACGTTGGCCATCTTGTACCCATAGGGCTCGGAGGCGAAAAGCGCGTCGAATTTCTCGCCCGGGCAATGCTTGTAGATGCTGTTGCGCCAGGTTTCGAAGAAGACCACGTCATCCGGCCCTTTCGGCTCCTGCGGGATGTCGATGTAGTGGTGGACGACGTTGCAGTCGGGGAAAAGCTCCTTGATCCATTTGTAGCGCTGTTCTCCGGGAATCGGCTCGGTCGGCAGGGAGCAGACCATGATCGTCAGCTTGCGGCAGGAGAGGCGGGCGAAGTTGATGAGGTAAAGATGGCCGTTGGTCGGCGGCATGAACTTGCCGAAGACCAGCCCGTGTCCCACGAATTCGCCCTCGATGCCTTCGGTGATATTTGGATTCTTGTTGGTCATTCTTCACCCGTATTTCTGCAATAGTTCATTGATTGTGCGGCAGGCGGCGTCGAACTTATGATCCCATCCACCAGATAGTTTTGTATATTGAATTTTGCGCCCGTCAAGCTCGCTGCGGCATTTTTCGAGAAAGGCCTGCCTTTCCTCCGGCAGGAAGCGGTGAACGTCGGCGACCCACGGCGTATCTATGTCCATCAGCAGGTAAATGGCGTATTCCTGGAGATCGGCCGCATCCCGGACCCATTGCGGGCATTGGCCGAAAAGACGGTCGCTCCAGATCGTGGTGGTAATCAGGTCGCTGTCGCAGAAGAGGACGCGGTCTGCGGTTTTGGCGGCTTCGGTTTCGTTTTTGAGCTGCCCTTGCGCGATGCGCGGGATGTCGTCGATGGCGAGATTGCCGTTCTGGGCAAAAATCAGCTCCTTGGCGAATTCGGGTGCATAAGCTGTTTTATAATGCGCCGCCAGTTTTTCGGCGAGCGTGGATTTTCCCGTCGATTCCGGGCCGAAGATGCAGATTTTTACCAGCCTTTTACGGTCCTTGAGCATGTAGCCGAGGTAGGTGTCCAGCAGCTGATCGCTGATTTCGGGGCAGGCGATGCCGCTGCCCTGTAAATCGTTTTCAGTGTGCGTGGTGTCAAAGACAACGCCCGTGGCCTGGAACAGGTCCATCGTCCTGTGTTTTTCAAATTCTTCCGGCAGGCAACGGCAGAGCGACAGCCCGGCCGCTGTTTCCTCTGTCGTCATGGATTTGTTCTCCACTACCTCCTTCCATCTGGCGGCGGGCAGCGTTACGATTTTTATGTCTTTTCTCCTGATCGCCTCAAGGAACCGCCCCAGCGACAGGCTATGCGGGTTGGCGATGTGGTAGATGTCGTTTTTTCCGTGCAGGGAAAGATGCACCATGGCGGCGGCGGCATAATCCACGGGCGTGATATCGACATGGAGCTTGTCATTGAAACCTTCCGGGACGGCGCGCAGGGAGGCAATGCCTTTGACGAACATGGTCAGGAAATCGTTCTCCGAGCAAACGCCGGTTTTTGTGTCGCCGGTGATAAGGCCGAAGCGGTAATGCGTGATGGCGCAGGCGTCTTTCGGAACCTGCAGCAGCATGTATTCCGCCGCCCATTTGGTTTGGGCATAACCGCCGTAAACCCGTTGCGTCTTCTCCAGATGGTCGGTTTCCATCAGCCTGCCGCTATTCCGGTCGGTCGCTACGAAGACGGAGAGGGTGGAGGCGTGGTGCAGGTGCTTTCTTTTGCCGGTGCAGGCGAAGCGCAGGACTTCCTGCGTCGCCTCCACGTTTGTCGCGCGCAGGTCGCGGTAGGGAAGAAGCATGTTGACCTTCGCGGCGCAGTGATAAATGTCGTCGATGGTTTCTGCCAATTTCGACCATTCCGCAGCACTGAGACCGAAGTGAGGGTCGCTCAGGTCGCCGCACAGGGGTTTGATGCGGGACAGTTGCGTTTCAGAAAAAACGACCGCGCTTTTGTGAACGGTTTTCTTAATCCTCTCAAGGGCTGCGGCGGCATTTTCCGCCCGGATCAGGCAGTGGATGTCGGCATCGGTTTTTTGCAGCAGTTCGCTCAGCACCCGTGATCCCAGAAACCCTGCCGCGCCGGTCAGGAAGATGTGTTTCGGCGCGCTTGGCGGGAGCGCAGGGCGTGCCTGCGCGGCTTTCAAAAGCTCCTGCCATGCGCCATCGAAAGCAATATCCTTTTTCAGCCACTCGCAGGGCAGAACATCGGCGGTACCAGTTTTTCCCTCCATAGCCTGCGCCAATTTCCGGATCGTCCGGCATTCGGCAATCAGGGAACCCATGAAGGGCAGGCCCTGCCGCTCCGCTTCCAGCGTCATCCTGATGATGCCAAGAGAGTCGCCGCCGACCGAGAAAAAATCGTCGGTTACGCCAAAGTTTTCGTGCTTGAGGATGGATACCCATATCTGCCAGAGCTTCTTTTCTGCTTCCGTCCCCGGCGAGGCGGCGGTTTTGAGGATACTTCGCAGGGGCATGGCCTTTAATGCCGCGTAGTCGGTCTTTCCGGTGGCGGTCAGCGGCATCGCTGCCAGAAACTCGAAATGCTGCGGGATCATCCACGCGGGGAGAGATTTTCCAAGGTATTTCTCAAGCCCGACGGGGTTCATCTCCTGATTCGCCATCACGAAGGCAAGCAGGCGTTCATCGCGTTTGATGACAGCAGCCTTGATGATGGCCGGATGCGCGGAAAGTTTTGCCTCGATCTCATCCGGTTCCACCAGTTGTCCGCGCAGCTTGAATTGGCGGTCGATGCGTCCCAGAAACTCTATGCTGCCGTCCGCAAGGCGGCGCACCTTGTCGCCGGTTTTGTAAAGGCGCGCTCCGTCATGGGTGATGAACTTTTCGCCGGTCAGTTCCGGCTGTTTCAGGTAGCCGCGCGCCAACCCGATACCGCCGATATAAAGCTCGCCTTCCAGCACCAGATAGCGGATGCCGGGGAGCGGGTCGCCGATCAGCGGCTTCTCCCACAGGACAGGATCGCACAGGCAGATGCTGGTGCAGACCGTCGCCTCGGTCGGGCCATAGACATTGACAACCCGGAAGCGACGCGCCCAATTGCGCACTGTTTCCGGCGGGCAGGCTTCACCGCCGATAATGATGGTCTTGAGGCTGCCCGGCATGTCTTCAGGGCGAAAAGCCTTCAGCAGGGAAGGAGGGATGTCGGTGTGCGTGATATTCAGCTCATGCAGGTGTTTGAGCAGCTTGCCGCCGTCGAGCAATGTTTCCTGCGGCTCAATGACCAGTGTCGCGCCCGACAGCAGGGCGACGCCGATGTCGGAGATGGAGGCATCAAACAGGATGGAGAGGTAAAACAGGTATTGGCTGCCGGGCAATGTTTTAAAAGCGTTGATCTGCGCTTCGATAAAGTTGACGATGCCGCGATGCTCGACCATCACCCCCTTGGGCGTGCCGGTGGAGCCGGAGGTGTAAATGATATAGGCCAGCGTATCTTCCCGCACTTCGGCGGGATGCAAGTCGCCAGTCCAAGGCTGCAAAGCTTTTATGTCATAGGCAGAAACGGCATGCCTGATGTCCGCATGGCGGATGATGTAATCACGTCTTTTCTGCGGCAAGGAAGGCGGCAGCGGCACGAAGGCCGCGCCCGCGTACCAGCAGCCCAGCAGGGCGATGATATATTCCGCGGATTTTTCCATTTCCAGCGCGACCGGCGTTTCCAGCGTGACCCCTTTTTTCTTCAAATTTTCGCCCAGAGCGGCGGCAAGGGCGGCCAGTTGACTGTAAGTCAAAGTTTTATTGTCTTCCTTGACGGCAATAGCATCCGGATATTGCCGGGCGATTTCCAAAAATTGAGGCCAGAACTGTTTCATGCGCGAAGCCCAAACCTTTGCTGCAAAAGATGCGAGGTCAGCATCATCATCAGGACCGGCTCCATCGCAACCCGCTCCTGTTCCGGAAGGGTAGGCAGCCGGTCAAGCATGGCGGTCACTTTTTTCCGGTCATAGAAGGGCAGGGCGGAGAAACTGCTGCTTTGGACATTGTCCCGGATAAAGGACATCAGCTTTTTATTGGAGAAGTTACTGACCGGCGGCGCCATAAAGGGGTGTTTCTGCCGTTTATAAATCGTTTCCGTGATATAGGGTTTGGCAGCCTCGCGCAGGATATATTTCTCGATCCCATTCCGGATTTTGAAGGTCATCGGCAGGGTGTGCACAAATTCGAACAGGTGGTGGTCCAAAAACGGCAGCCGGCCCTCAATGGAGGCGGACATTTCCATGCCGTCGCCGAGGGTGCGGAGGATATAGTTGGCTAAGGCTGTTTTACCCCACAGCCAGGACGACTGGTTGACGGGATGCCTGCCCGAGAGCTGCGCCGCGACTGGTGTCTCCTGCATCAGGTCGCTATAGCAATCATTGGCTGGAAAGCCGGATTTGAATTCGTCGGACAAGATGGCATCCATCCTGAATCCCATCGCCGCTTTTGCCTCCAGGAATCCCGGGACGAAGCCGAGCCGCTTCCGCACGGCCGCTGTCGGCAGCATGTCGCCATAGGCCAATTGCACGCCGGCCGAAACGCGGTTGGTGGCAAGCAGTCTCTCCGAGAAGCCGGCATCGTTTTCCGGGCTCATGCGGAGCAAGTCCTGCCGGAAGTGCGGATAGCCGGCCAGAACTTCATCCGCCCCTTCGCCGGTCAGCGCCACCTTGAAACCGGCGGCGCGGATGGCTTTGTTCAGCAGGTATTTCGACGTCAGGTGGCCGTTCACGGCCATACCCTCGCCATACCAGACGGCATCCTGCATCTGATAGATGATATCGTCCTGCGTCACTTTGACGGGATGCAGAACGGCGTTCGCATGCCGGGCCATTTCCTCTGCCAGCGGCAGCTCATCATAAGCATCGTGCTCAAAACTGACGGTAAAAGCATGTGCCGGCGTATCCATGAGTTTTGCTGCCACGCCCAGGATGGCGGCAGAATCAAGCCCGCCGCTCAAGTGAAAGCAAACCGGTACGTCGGCTTGCAGGCGCAGGCTGACGGCCTCTTCGAACAGTTCGCCGAACTGCGCAATGCAATCGGCTTCGCTGGTAAAAGCCACCGTCTTTTCTTCAGCAGGATAATCCATATCCCAGTATTTGAAGATCTGCATATCCTTGTTGCGGGCGATGAGGGCATGCCCGGGTTTCAACTGGTATATATCCTTGAAAAGGGTGCGGTCCTGCGGGGTATATTGCATCCTGGCGGAATGGAAGAAGGCGTATTCATCCCAGGCAGCCTTGATTCCCATGGCGAACAAGGCCTTTGCCTCCGAGGCGATAAACAGGCCATCCTCGTTTGAAGTGTAGCACAACGGCTTGATGCCAAAGCGGTCCCGTGCCGCGAACAGCAACTGCTTTTCCTCATCCCACAGGACAAACGCGAATTCGCCGCGCAGGTGCTTCAGGCAGTCCGTGCCGTGTTCTTCATAGAGATGGAGGACGATTTCGCTGTCCGAATGTGTTTTGAATTGATGCCCTTTGGATTCCAGTTCGCGGCGGATGGCCTTGTGGCCGTAGAACTCGCCGTTGACGACAACGACTTTCTTCCCGTCCTCGCTGGAAATGGGCTGCGTGCCGGTGGACAGGTCGATGATGCTGAGGCGGCGGTGGCCAAGCCCCGCCGTCCGGCGCGGCGAAATCCAGAATCCTTCGCCGTCCGGCCCCCGGTGTATCAGGGCATCCGTTCCGGATTTGAGCAAAATCCCGTTGATCGGGGAGCGCCAGGATAAGGCGCTAACGATCCCGCACATCGTCGTTACTTAAATCGTCGTTGCTGGGGCGGAAGAAGATCTTCGCGCTTTCATGGGTCTTCGAGCGTTCGAACACCTTCTCGAAATCTTCAAGTCCGTACACATCGCCCAGCAGGTCATCCACCTGGAGCAGGCCGTCGGCCATGATCTGCAGGGCGTCCTTGAAGTCGCCGTAGTTGACGGCGGAGAGCGTGATCTGCTTTTTGATGGCGGTGTTGAAATTGATGCCGATATGCTCGTGCTTGCGGCTTTTCAGCACGACCCGGCCGCCCGGCTTCAGGGCGCGGAAAATATCGTCCATGGTCTGCGTGGTCGCCAGCGTCTCGATGGCGAAGTCATAGGCGCTTTCTTCCAGCGCGCCCGAGGCGGGATCGTAAACGGTCACGTTGTCAAAGTTATATGCCTTCAGGATGCGGGCGATGAGCTGGCCGAAACGGTTGTCGCCGTAGATCAGCCCTTTCTGATGCGGCTGGATGCCGGATTTGATGACGGAGAGGGAAGCGGCCACCGGTTCGCCGTAGGCGCCGTGCTTGAACGACAGATTGGCGGGGAGCTTATAGACGGCGCTCGCCGGGACAGAAATGTACTCCGCAAACGCGCCGTCATGGTCTATGCCCAGCATGGAAGTGTTCTGGCATTTATCATGTTCGTCTGCCTTGCAAAGCGAACAAGCGCCGCACGGCATCACGGGCATGACCGTTACCCTGTCACCGGCGCGAAAGCCTGCAACGCCATTTCCGGCTTCTGCGACAATGCCGGCAAATTCGTGGCCGAGCACCAGGCCGTCGGCGCATTTGATTTTGCCTTCGGCGGCAAAAACGTCCGTCCGGCACAGCCCGGCCAGCTTGACGCAGATCAGCACGTCATGGGCCGACTTCAGGGCAGGGCGGGCGATTTCCCTGACCGCGACGAAATTCTTATGTTTAACGATAGCGCGCATATTTTTCATTACTTAAGCCTTTATCTGCGAATCATAATACTTTTATGCTCTAATTGAGTATAATGTAATACTCTCTTTGAGTATAAGTCAATACCCAATTCTCATTTGTTGAAATTTATACTACATTCGAGGCCCTGAAACACTGTCGTTGTAAATAATATAAAGAAATCAAACTTATGTCTTCTGACAAAACCGGCATACTCATCCGTTCCTATGGCCGCCGCCGCACAAAAGGGCTGAGGCCCACCCGTGCCAGCGCTCTGGAAGGGGTATTGCCCCAGGTGGCGATTGTGCTGCCTGAGGAGGGCGAACCTATTGATCCGACGTCTTTTTTCGACAAAGGGAATCCCGTCAAGGCCGTCTGGCTTGAAATCGGCTTCGGTAATGGCGAGCATTTGCTGCAATTGGCAATAAATAATCCCGATATCGGCTTCATCGGCTGTGAACCCTTTATCAACGGTGTTTCCGCCCTTTGTGTTGGCATTAAAGAAAATAATGTCAAAAACATCCGCATCTGGCCAGATGATGCGCGGATGCTGATGGCGCGCCTCAAAGATCACAGCATTGACCGCCTGTTCCTGCTGCACCCGGACCCCTGGCCCAAAACCCGCCATCACAAGCGGCGCTTTGTGCAGACTGAAACGCTCGACCAGATCGCAAAACTTCTGAAACCCGGCGCTGAATTCCGCATGGCGACCGATCATCCGGAGCTGGCCGCCTGGCTGCTGGAAAAAACTTATTTCCATCCAGCCTTCACCTGGCTGGCCACTTGCGCGGACGACTGGCGCAAGCCGCCCGCCGATTGGCCGGAAACCCGCTATGGCCAGAAGGGACTGAAGCAGGGCAGGCCGCCGGTTTATTTCAGGTTTCAAATCAAATAATTTTTCGTGGCTTTACTTCCACCGTTAAAAAAGCGCATAATCACAAACTATGAAAACTTTTAATGAGAATAGCCCTCTGCCTGAGGGATCACGATGGTGCCTTACCCGCACGGGAAGGGCAAAGTTTATTGTCTCCGGTTCAATAGCAGCCGGGGCAGAAATATGGCCGGGTAAGATGAAATCCCCGGTTAAATTCCCTAAACAGTTTATGGATGATCTGCTGGAACACTTCCGTAATGGGGAATTTCCTGTTGGCGGCAAATTTGATGAACCGACTCAGGGCAGCTTGGGCGAGTTTATTCAGAAAAAACTGAACACCCGGCTCAACCCTGCTGTATATCTCGCAGCGCTCTTGATTGATGAGGGCTATGCGGAAGCTACGCGTCCTGAAAGAATAAGACTGCTTCCAAAAGCAGACTGACGGCGCTCCTCCTTAAAGGAGTTTTTTTACTTGCCCGAGATCGTGGTCCCGTTGATGCGCGTTGTTGGCGCCGCGAAAGTATGGCGCGTGTTGGGCAGTTTCGGCGTATCGTTGGCCACGGCCACGTTCATGAACATGTCCTTCAGGTTGCCGGAAACGACAAAGCCGGCGACGGGAATGTCGGTGATCTTGCCGTTCTTGATGAGCATGCCGTAGGCTTCGCGGGAATGGATGCCGTTGTTGACGTCGACCGTGCCGCCGTTGAAGCCCTTGATGTAGATGCCATCCTTGATGTCGGACATCAGCTCTTCCGGCGTCTTCGTCCCGGGCAGGATCATGCTGTTGGTCGTGCCGCTCTCGCGTCCGATGGGCTCAAGCCCGAGCTGGCGCGCCTCCAGCATGGTGAGGTTGTAGCTCTTGAGGACGCCGTCCTCGATAAAGGCGATTTTCTTCGTCTCCATGCCGGCTGAATCGACCTGGCGGGAACCCGCGCCGCGGAGGATCGACGGGTCGTCGACCAGCGTGATGCCCTGGCTCATGACCTGCTGGCCGATCTTGCCCTTGAAGAAGGTTGTGCCGCGGTGAACCGCCGTGCCGCGAATAGCTGAATAAACACTGGAGAAGAAGCTCTCCGCTGCGTCGGGGCTGAGGACGATGGGCATCGCGCCCGTGGCAGGCAGGGCGGGGCTTAGCTTGGCCAGGGCTTCTTTCGCGGCGGTCTTGCCCACTTCCTCGGGCGCAGCCATGTCGGAAAAGTGACGGGCCACGCTGGCGTCGCCGTCGATCTGCATGCCGTTTTTGTCCTCGGCGATCACGTTGGCGCTGGCGGTGTAGCGCGTGCTGCTTTCGCAGAGGTCAAGCCCGTTCGTCGCCAGGGTCAGTGAGTGCCCTTCGCCCTTGACGATGCTGACGGCGCGCGTGCCCTTGATGCCGGGCTGGGCGAGCGCGGCGGCCTCGACCCTTTTCGCGTAGTCGATCATCTGCGCCTGGGTCGGCGGGTTTTTGTCGTAGAGGTCGAAATCGGCCTGCGGCCCCTTGTAAACCTTGCCGGCTTCCAGCAGGCGCTTGTCCTTGTTGGGAGGGACAAGGTGGATGACCTGCATGTTCTTCATCATCGCGTCGCAGAGCGCGGTTTCGTCCAGCGTGTTCTTGGCGAAAGACAGCACGCGGTCACCCGCATAAAGAACGACAGAAACCTGGCTGGAAAGGCCGGAAACTGACTTGGAGACTTCGCCCTTTTCGACGGCGTTTTCCTGCCTCTCGGACACGGAGATGGAAACGCGCGCGTCCGTGATGCCGTAAGCGGCGCCAGCCGTCCTGGCATAGGCGATCAGGTTCTGGGCGAGGGGGCGCGCTTCTTTTAAAAAATCTTTTTCTGCATTCGACATTTTGTGATCCTTCGTTTTATTTCTTCGAGCCGCCGATGGTCATGTTGGCGACGCGGATGGTCGGCTGGCCGCAGCTGACGGTCACGCTTTGGCCGTTTTTGCCGCAGGCGCCGGCGCTTTTTTCGATCTTCAGGTCGTTGCCCACCATGGTGATGGACTGGATGACCGTCAGGCCGTCTCCCACCAGCGTGACGCCCTTGACCGGCTCGCAGAGCTTGCCGTTGCGGATGCGGTAGGCGAGGGTCGCGTTCATGTTGAACTTGCCGGAAGTGATATCGACCTGTCCGCCCCCCATGTCGGCGATATAAAGCCCGTCCTTGACCGATTTGATGATGTCCGCCGGATCATGGGTGCCGTTGCGGAAGTAGGTGTTGGTCATGCGCGGCATCGGCACATGGGCGTAGCTTTCGCGGCGACCGTTGCCGGTCAGCGCCGCCTTCATCAGCTGGGCGTTCTGGCGGTCCTGCATATAGGCTTTCAGGATGCCGTTCTCGATGAGCACGTTCTCTTTCGTCGGCGTGCCTTCGTCGTCGAAATGCAGGCTGCCGCGCTCGCCCGGCATATCGCCCTGATCGACGACAGTGACTTCGGCTGCGGCGACTTTCTGGCCGATCTTGCCGCTATAGACTGAAATATCGCGCCGGTTGAAATCGCCTTCCAGGCCGTGGCCGACCGCTTCATGCAAAATAACAGCGGCCCAGCCGGGGCTGAGCACGACATCCATCACGCCCGCGGGCGCTTCCTCGGCGATGAGCAATTCCTGCGCCTGTTTCAGGGCTTTCTGCGCCGCTTCCTGATAGGCCGCCTCGTTAAAGACGT
>JAIOQI010000074.1 GCA_021413445.1 Alphaproteobacteria bacterium
GATTCTTCGCTTCGCTCAGAATGACAAAAAAGAGAGTGCCATGGCTGACTTTAATAACGCTATCGTTTGTCTTTCATGCGTCAAATCAAAGAGGGATCACGCCTGCCCCGCAAGGGATATGTATACTAGTCCTTTGTTTCGGGGGATGTTTTCTTATGCTGAAAGGCTGCGACCGAAGAAGATTTTCATTCTGTCCGCCAAATACGGTGTGCTCAAGCCGGATGATGTCATTGAACCCTATGAGAAAACACTTAAAAACATGAAGGCCGATGAAAAGCGCGCCTGGACAGAGGCCGTACTTTCAAAACTGCGACAGGAAGCCGATTTGCAGGAGGACTATTTTGTTTTCCTTGCTGGAATGCCCTACAGGGAAGGCCTTTTGCCACATATCAAGCACTATGAGGTTCCCATGGAAGGGCTTCCTTTCGGTCGGCAGCTTCAATGGCTGGCGGAGCACATTGCATGAGTGCCGCGTGCCAGTGCGTCCATAAAACTCTTGCCATGTGGCCGCGCTTCCGCGCTGGGTTCAATCCAAAAGAGTTGCCCAGAAATGGTCTTTACTTTCTCTTTGAAAAAGGCGAGATAGCTCATGGCGGAGAACGCATCGTCAGGGTGGGAACGCATACGGGACAGAATAATCTTCCCAAGCGCCTTCATGAACATCTTTATACGCCGAATAAGGATCGCAGTATTTTCAGGAAACATATAGGGCGGTGTTTGTTGGCGCGTCAGAGTGACTTATTTCTTGCATTTTGGGAGCTTGATCTGACAACCAAAAAACAGCGGGAAAAATCCGGATATCTGGTTGATAAAAAACGGCTAGCTGAAGTGGAGAAGGATGTCAGCGATTATATAAATGAGAATTTTTCTTTCGCCGTACTGCCTGTCGAAGACAAGGAAAATCGGTTAAGAATCGAGGCGGGCATGCTTAGCACAATTGCACAATGTTCTGAATGTATAGCGTCCGCCCATTGGCTCGGTAGGCACCATCCTAATCCTGTTATCAGGGAAAGCGGTTTGTGGAATATTCAGGGGCTGAAAGGAGATCCGTTCAGCCAAACAGAAATTGAGGCGCTGTTAACCAGTCAGGGGAGTTGAAAGTGTACTATCTCAAAATGTTCTTGGTGGGAGCTGGAATAGTGCTTGTAGGGTATGTTTTGTTATTTTGGATTCTTTAAAGATTATGCAGCTTCTGCGGCTTGCCCAGTTTCAGCACAATCGGCGTATGATCTGAGGCTTTGTCCTTGCCCCTCGGCGCGGTGTCGATGACGCATTCTTCCAGCAGGTCGGCGGCCTGCGGCGAGAGCAGGAAATGGTCGATGCGGATGCCGGCGTTGCGCTGCCAGGCGCCGCCCTGATAATCCCAGAAGGTGTATTGATGGGCTTCGTTGTTGTTGACGCGGAAGGCGTCGGTTAATCCCAGGTTCATCAGCGCGCGGAATTTCTGGCGGCTTTCCAGTTTGAACAGCGCGTCGTCTTTCCACAGCTTGGGGTCGTGGCAGTCCTTGTCTTCGGGGATGACGTTGTAGTCGCCGCCGAGCACGACGGGCTGTTCGGTTTTCAGCAGTTTTTTGGCATGGGCATAAAGCCGGTCCAGCCATTTCAGCTTGTAAGGATATTTGTCGCTGTCCACCGGGTTGCCGTTGGGCAAATAGATGGAGGCGACGCGGATGCCGTTGACGGTGGCCTCGATGTATCGCGCCTGATCGTCCGCCGCATCGCCGGGAAGGCCAGTTTTAATATCCGTGATTTTATGTCTGGAGAGAATGGCCACGCCGTTCCAGGTCTTCTGCCCGAAAACGGCGGCGTGATAGCCGAGGGCGGAGAATTCCGGCGCGGGGAACTTGTCTTCGGTGGTCTTCAGCTCCTGCAGCAGCAGGACGTCAGGCTTCTTCTCTTTCAGCCACTCCAGCACGTTGGGAAGGCGGGCCGTGATGGAGTTGACGTTCCAGCTGGCGATGATCATTTTTGTTGGGGTCTGATTTGGAACTGCTGCGTTTGCGGCGCGTTGACGAAATCCTTGCCGACGGAATCGCCGAGGAATTTCGCGAAGCTGAGCGGGTCTTTTTCCCAGCCGTTGATGCTTTTCCGGGCTTTCTGCGCCACTTTTTTATTGCTGCTGATCGCGTCCGTGACGATCTGGTCGAGTGCGGCGACAATCGTCTTGCGGTCGGTCGGGTCGTTCAGCGAGGTGACGATGCGGTTCCAGACGGGGATGGGCAGGCCGTAATAAAGGACGTCTTCCATGCCCCAGATCTGCTTGACCAGGGAGAATTCGCCGCGAATAGCCAGCCTCCAGATGGACTTGGCGGCGATGGCGCGCAGATCTTCTTCAACGCCGGGCTGGAAATCGACCCTTTTTTCTTCTGCCGGGGTTTGGGCAAAGGTCGCCACGGCCAGGGGGGCGTAAGGCTGCGATTTGGGGGATTGCTGCGGATAGGCTGCTGCGGAACCAAAAACGGATGACAAACCGATCATCCACGCGACCA